>DASQRI010000730.1:0-3203 GCA_035642975.1 Mycobacterium sp. | reverse complement strand
CATCGGCGATGTGCTCAACCCTTACACGCTGCTGGGCGGTCTGGCAACGACGGGGCTGTTCCTGTTCTACGGCGCGGTGTTCGTCACCCTGAAGACCTCGGGCCCGATCCGCGACGACGCTCACCGCTTCGCGGTCTGGCTGTCGCTTCCGGTGACTGGAGTGGTTGGCGCCTTTGGGCTTTGGACGCAATTAGCCCATGGAAAAAACTGGACCTGGTTGGTGCTGGCGGTCGCGGTCGTATCGCTGCTCACGGCGGTGGCGTTGGTGTGGCGGCGCGCATCCGATGGTTGGGCGTTCCTGTGCACTGCGGTGGTGGTAGCGGCTGTTGTGATCCTTTTGTTCGGAGCGCTCTATCCGAACCTGCTTCCGTCGACGCTGAACAAGCAATGGAACGTGACGATCTACAACGCCTCCTCGACGCCGTACACCCTCAAGATCATGACCTGGGTGACGGGGCTCATGGCCCCACTGGCGGTGATCTACCAAGGCTGGACGTATTGGGTTTTCCGTCAACGAATTTCAGCTGATCGAATACCACCGTCGATCGGCTTGGTGAGGCGAGCGCCCTGAGCAGGAGCGGTCGAGCTCCGCTGGATCCGAGGCTATGGCGGACATCTGCGGCATTGCGACGTTTCCTGGCCGCGACAACCGTTTGCGGCGTAGTGATCTCCGGTTGCGCGATCGCCTCGGCGATTCTGCTGGCGTACGTCGCGTCACGGGTCATCACCGATCCCGGGGAGCGCACGTTGGCCCAATGGGCACCGACGATGTCCATTCTGCTGTCGGTGTGGGCGGTGCGCACCTTGGCGCAGTGGGTGCAGGCACGCCTGAGCCAACACGGCGCCAGCGCGGTAATCGCCGATCTCAGCGGCCAGGTGCTCGCCGCTGTCACAGCGCGACAACCCCGTGAACTCGCAGACCAGCGCGATGACGCGGCCGCGGTAGTGACCCGCGGGCTCGACGGGTTGCGACCCTACTTCACGGCTTATCTGCCGGCATTGCTGCTGGCCGCGATCCTGACCCCGGTGAGCGCGATGGTGCTGTGCTGCTACGACCTGGAATCAGCGCTGATCGTTGTGATCACGCTGCCGTTGATTCCGATCTTCATGGTCCTGATCGGGATGGCGACCGCTGAGCGGTCCGAGGCGGCGCTAACCGCCATGGGCACGCTGCAGGCCAGGTTGTTGGACCTGATCGCTGGAATTCCGACGCTACGGGCGCTCGGCCGCGCTGCCGGGCCCGAGCATCGCATTGCCGAATTAGCTGCCGCACATCGGCGTTCGGCGATGGCGACACTGCGTGTCGCCTTCCTGTCAGCTCTGGTACTGGAGCTTCTTGCGACCCTTGGCGTCGCCCTGGTCGCGGTCGGTATCGGCCTTCGTCTGGTATTCGGCGAGATCAGCTTGAGCACCGGTTTGACCGTGCTGCTACTCGCTCCCGACGTCTACTGGCCGTTGCGCCGCATCGGCGTGGAGTTCCACGCCTCCCAGGACGGCCGGGCCGCTGCGGATAAGGCGTTCGCGTTGATCGAGGGCCACGCAAGTGCCGTCCCGGGCTCTCGCACAGTGTCGGCACGCGGCGCCACGATTCTTCTCGAAGAGCTTTGTGTCGAAGACCGCGACGGGTGCTGCCCCGATCACCTCAACGCAGTGATCCAGCCGGGCCGGGTGACGGTGCTAACCGGTGTGAACGGCGCGGGCAAAAGCACGACACTGCAAGCCATTGCCGGGATAACCGCGGCTACCAGCGGCCGCATCACAGTCGCCGGAATCGATATCGCTGATCTCGAACCGAGCGCGTGGTGGAGGCAGCTGTCCTGGCTGCCGCAGCGCCCAGTCCTCGTTCCCGGGACCGTCGCCGACAACCTAGCTCTGTTCGGAGTTCTCGCGGATGCGGAAACTGCCTGTGCAGCAGCAGGGTTTGATGACGTCTTGACCGAGCTGCCCGACGGAATGCAAACCGTCATCGGACGCAACGGAACCGGCCTGTCGCTGGGCCAGCGGCAGCGCCTCGGCCTGGCCCGTGCGCTCGGGTCGCGGGCGCCGGTGTTGCTGCTCGACGAGCCCACCGCTCACCTGGATGCCACGGCCGAGGCCCGAGTGCTGCACACGATTGTCGAACGGGCGCGCGCAGGCGATACGGTGGTGGTCGTCGGACACCGCCAGCAGGTCGTCGGGATCGGTGATCACGTCGTCAACGTAGTCGCAGGAAACGTCCATCATGCCAGCGTCTGATCCCCTGGTCGCCGCGCTGCAATTGCTACGCCCGCGGTTGCCACGGTTGCTACTCAGTATTGCGCTAGGGGTGTTATCGCTGGGCAGCGCCCTGGCTCTGGCGGGAATATCGGCCTGGCTGATCACCCGCGCCTGGCAGATGCCGCCGGTGTTGGACCTGTCGATCGCGGTGGTGGCGGTGCGCACGTTCGCGATCTCGCGTGGCGTGCTGCACTATTGCGAACGGCTCGTTGCCCACGACACCGCGTTGCGCGCCGCGGGCACCGCGCGAGCCCGGATCTATTCCCGCCTGGCGCACGGTCCCGCCGACGCCGCGACTCGAATGCACAGCGGGGAGTTGGTCGCCCGCGTCGGCGCTGATGTCGATCAGTTGGCCGACGTGCTGGTCCGCGCGCTACTACCGTTCAGCGTCGCGGCAGTGCTGGCGCTGGCGGCCACCGTGGTCGTCGGGGTGATCTCGCCGTCGGCCGCGGCGGTGTTGGCGATCTGCCTCCTGGTAGCCGGCGCCATCGCACCGTGGCTTGCGTCCAGGGCCGCTGCCGCACAGGAAGCTGTTGCACACCAACGTCATTCCGCTCGTGACGTCTCAGCGATGTTGGCGCTGGAGCACGCGCCTGAGCTGCGAGTTGGCGGCAGGATTCAGGATCTGGTAGTGGATTCTGCACGCCAACAACGTGATTGGGGCGAAGCAATCGATGCTGCGGCCCGACCGGCAGCATTCGCGGCAGCCATTCCCACAGCGGCGATCGGAGTGAGTGTGGTCGGCGCCGTGGTGGCCGCAATAGGGCTGTCGGGCACGGTTGCCCCCACCACGTTGGCCGTCTTGATGTTGTTACCGCTGTCTGCGTTCGAGGCGATGACTCCGTTGCCCGTTGCCGCCATCCAATTGACGCGCTCGCGGCTGTCGGCGCGTCGTCTGCTCGACTTGGCATCGGCGAACGGCGCGGTGCCGACCGCAGGCCTCGGGT
>DASQRI010000729.1:0-2882 GCA_035642975.1 Mycobacterium sp. | reverse complement strand
ACCCCAAACCAATGACGACCGCATCGCCGGTGCCGATCCGGCGCGCCAGAGACGGATGTCCTGCCGTCATGACTCCTCCTGGCCGCCAAGAACTTCGGCGGCCAATTCAGCGAGCGCGGCGCGTTCTTCAACGAGTACCGCGCGACCCTCGTCGGTGATCGTATAGACCCGGCGGGCACGTCCGTCCACCACCTCTGAGCGCGAGGTCAACAGCCCGTCGTTCTGCATGCGGTGCAGCATCGGATACAGCGTGCCCGGAGAGATGTTGTAGCCGTGACCGGAGAGCTCCTCAGTCATCCACGCGCCGTGCACCGGTTCGATATCCGTGTGGTGCAGGATGTGCAGCCGCACTGCGCCACGCAGGAATTGGCTGACCACGTCACCCCCACCAATTCTGCGGCAGCACCGACTGCATACCCACCCTCCTATGGTATCGGTCCGCGATATCGGTATACGATATCAACTCGGCTCGATAGCGGATGTTCGGGGAAAGGCGTCACCGTGTCAGAGAAGATGCCCGCTATTGATCGGCGCCTCCTGCTGGGGATGTCGATATCAGCTGTCGGCGGCGCGGCCCTCTCGGCGTGCAAAAGTCAGCCCCACGCAGGACATTCAGGCGCACCCCCAGACGACGAAGTCGCTGTGACCCCGCCAGAGGACTTAATGCGTGAGCACGGCGTGCTCAAGCGGATTTTGCTGATCTATCGCGAGGGGATTCAGCGGCTGCATGCCGCCGATCAAGCTCCTGCGCAGGCGCTTAATGCCAGCGCAGCCATCATTCGAAGTTTCATCGAGGATTACCACGAACACCTCGAAGAGCAGTACGTCTTCCCCAAGCTGGAACAGGCGGGCAAACTCGGCGATGTCACAGCGATTTTGCGCACCCAACACCAGCGAGGCCGCACGCTCACCGACCGGGTGCTCGCCGCCACCAGCGCGGCAGCCGTAACCGAACAACCCGCCCGAGACGCCCTGGAGCGGGACCTGGCGGCCTTCATCCGAATGTATGAGCCACACGAAGCACGCGAAGATACCGTAGTGTTCCCTGCGTTGCGCGAGGTGATGCCGGCCAGGGGATTTCGCGACCTAGCCGAGACCTTCGAGGATGAGGAACATCGGCGGTTCGGCCCAACCGGCTTCCAGAGCGTGGTCGACAAGGTCGCTGACATCGAAAAGAGCCTCGGCATCTACGATCTGAGCCAGTTCACTCCGTCCTCTTAACCAGCACAGATCTGCAGGGGCGCACCTCTGCCGTACTTACCCGGTGTGGGGGTCGAGCGGCCTCAAGCTAACCCGTGTCGGGCAAAAGTTCGGCGATCAGAGCACGGACGCGTTCAGCGATGTCCTCGCGGATAGCGCGCACGGTGTCCAGCGGTTGGTTTGCGGGGTCGTCGAGTATCCAGTCCCTGTAGGTGTTTCCGGGAAAGTAGGGGCAGGTGTCGCCGCAGCCCATGGTGATGACCACGTCACTGGATCGGACCGTGTCGGTGTCGAGAACTTTTGGGGATGCAGCGGTGATGTCGATGCCTAATTCAGCCATAGCTGTGATCGCGACCGGGTTGATCTGATCGGCGGGTTCGGTTCCCGCAGAACGAACTTCGATACGATCACCGGCGAGGTGCGCGAGGAGCGCCGCGGCCATCTGAGAGCGGCCGGCGTTGTGCACGCAGACGAACAACACGCTGGGTCGGCCGTTCATCAACGGGGAGTTGCTGGGGACTCGACGACCGACGCTGGCGCGGAGAATAAACGTGGTCGTAGAGCCAGAGAGACGTAGACCAGTGCAACGAGCACGGGCACCTCGATCAAGGGCCCGACCACGCCGGCCAGGGCTTGGCCCGAGGCGGCCCCGTAAGTGGCGATAGCGACGGCGATGGCAAGCTCAAAGTTGTTGCCAGCGGCGGTAAATGCCAGTGTCGTGGTGCGGTGGTAGCCCAGGCCAAGCACCACGCCCAGGGCGTAGCCGCCGCCCCACATGATGGCGAAGTAGGCCAGCAGGGGCAAAGCGATGCGGGCGACATCGAGTGGGCGGCTGATGATCTGATCACCTTGCAGGGCGAACAGGATGACGATCGTGAATAGCAACCCGTAGAGCGCGCACGGCCCGACCCTCGGCAGGAACCGCGCCTCGTACCATGCCCGGCCCTTGGCGCGCTCGCCGATTCGGCGTGAAAAGTAGCCGAGGACCAGCGGGATGCCCAGGAAGATCAGGACTGACTTGGCGATCTGCCACGTTGAGACGGCGATGGTGGTCTGTTGCAAGCCGAGCCAGCCGGGCAGAACGGACAGGTAGAACCAGCCGAGGACGGCGAACATGACCACCTGGAACACCGAGTTGAGGGCGACCAGTACTGCCGCAGCTTCGCGGTCGCCGCACGCGAGGTCGTTCCAGATGATCACCATGGCGATGCACCGTGCGAGGCCGACGATGATCAGTCCGGTGCGGTACTCGGGCAGATCCGGCAGCATCAGCCACGCCAGAGCGAACATTAGTGCCGGGCCGACGATCCAGTTCAGTAGCAGCGCCGCGGACATGAGCTTGCGGTCGCCTGTCACGTTGTCGAGGCGGTCGTAGCGGACCTTCGCCAGCACCGGGTACATCATCACCAGCAGCCCAATGGCGATCGGCAGCGAGATGTCGTCGACCTCGACGGCGCTAAGCGCCCGGTCCAGACCGGGAACGGCGCGGCCCAGCAGCAGCCCGGCGACCATCGCGGCGCCGATCCACAGGGGCAGGAACCTGTCGAGCGTTGAGAGTTTGTCTATGACAGGGGTGTGGTCGGCGGCAACAGGTGCGGTCATCCGGCCACCTTTGGGCCGCATTTGCAGGGGCAAGCGTCATCCTCGATCAGTGCAGGGTCGGAAGGACCGAACGTGTCGGC
>DASQRI010000728.1:0-10277 GCA_035642975.1 Mycobacterium sp. | reverse complement strand
CCGCTGCGCGCCGAGCGGGCCACGATGGTGCCCACGCGTCGACGTACCCGCGCCCAGAACCGAGCCAACTACATTGCCGCCCAACGGCAACGAAATCGCCAAGCGCGCCAAGCTGTTTCATGCGGCCCCGCACCACCAGTCGGAGACGACGAGCCGCCGCCTTTCTAAGTTTGTGTCATGGGCATATTGGCGGGCGATACCGGACTTGGCGGCACCAGCGGCTAGCTAGCCGGTAGCGGGTCAGGTTGAATCCGGAGGGCAAGCGGTTTTCTCTGCGCGGGCTCTGTCGTTCCGGGATTTCAACACGACCAGGCGAAAGTTGCCGATACAGGTTGTAGTTCATGTAGTTGGTAGCGGCCGTCGACCAGGAATTTGGCTCTGAGCAGGTCTTCACCTAGACTCTAGGGGTTGCTGTGGGCAGACCTCGGCTGGCATCAAGCATTAACCGTCAGCCCCGCGTGCCCGTCGGTGACAAAGACCATGCATGACAGGTCTGGCGGACTGCGTCCGCCAGCGTGCCAGTGCCTGGCTGTGCATACGTGAACCAGGTCAGGAGATCGAGTGATTCAGCAGGAATCGCGGCTGAAGGTGGCCGACAACACCGGCGCCAAGGAGATCTTGTGCATCCGCGTGCTCGGCGGCTCGGGGCGGCGCTACGCCGGTATCGGCGACGTCATCGTGGCGACGGTCAAAGACGCCATACCCGGCGGCAACGTCAAACGTGGTGAGGTGGTGAAGGCCGTGGTGGTGCGCACCGTCAAGGAGCGTCGCCGCCCCGACGGCAGCTACATCAAGTTCGACGAGAACGCCGCGGTCATCATCAAGCCCGACAACGACCCGCGCGGGACCCGCATCTTCGGGCCGGTCGGCCGCGAACTGCGGGAGAAGCGCTTCATGAAGATCGTCTCGCTGGCCCCGGAGGTGGTGTAGGTGAAGGTCCACAAAGGCGACACCGTCCTCGTCGTCTCGGGCAAGGACAAGGGCGCCAAGGGCAAGGTGCTGCAGGCGTACCCGACCCGCAACAAGGTGCTCGTCGAGGGCGTCAACCGGATCAAGAAGCACACCGCGATCTCTACCAACCAGCGCGGAGCTCAGTCCGGCGGGATCGTCACGCAGGAAGCCCCGATCCACGTCTCCAACGTGATGGTGGTCGACTCCGACGGCAAGCCCACCCGGGTCGGTTACCGGGTCGATGACGAGACCGGCAAGCGGGTCCGCATCTCCAAGCGCAACGGCAAGGACATCCAGGCATGACAACTACCGAGAAGGTGCAGCCCAGGCTCAAGGTGCGCTACCGCGAGGAAATTCGCGATGCGCTGCACAAGGACTTCAGCTACGCCAACGTCATGCAGATCCCGACCGTGGTGAAGGTTGTGGTGAATATGGGCGTCGGTGACGCCGCCCGTGACGCCAAGCTGATCAACGGCGCGGTCAACGACTTGGCGTTGATCACCGGACAGCGGCCGGAGATCCGCAAGGCACGGAAGTCCATCGCGCAGTTCAAGCTTCGCGAGGGCATGCCGATCGGCGCGCGGGTGACCCTGCGCGGCGACCGGATGTGGGAGTTCCTCGACCGGCTCACGTCGATCGCGCTCCCGCGTATCCGCGACTTCCGGGGGTTGTCGCCCAAGCAGTTCGACGGTTCGGGCAACTACACCTTCGGGCTGAACGAGCAATCGGTGTTCCACGAGATCGACGTGGACAGCATCGACCGGACCCGCGGCATGGACATCACCGTCGTCACCTCGGCGACGACCGACGACGAGGGACGGGCGCTGTTGCGCGGCCTCGGCTTTCCGTTCAAGGAGAACTGACCAGATGGCGAAGAAGGCACTAGTAAACAAGGCCGCGAGCAAACCGAAGTTCAAAGTTCGGGGTTACACCCGCTGCAACAGGTGCGGCCGTCCGCATGCGGTTTACCGCAAGTTCGGGCTGTGCAGGATTTGCCTGCGCGAGATGGCGCACGCGGGCGAGTTGCCCGGCGTGCAGAAGAGCAGCTGGTAACAGGCCGCAGGGCATCACCCCTACCAGAAAAGGTGCGCGGCAGGCCCCTGACCGGGGAACCACCGCGAGGAAGGTTACAAACCTGTCATGACTATGACGGACCCGATCGCAGACTTTTTGACGCGTCTGCGCAACGCCAACTCGGCGTATCACGACGAGGTGACGCTGCCGCATTCGAAGCTCAAGGCAAACATCGCCGAGATCCTCAAGCGGGAGGGTTACATCAGCGATTACCACACCGAGGACGCACGCGTCGGCAAGGCGCTGACCGTCCAGCTCAAGTACGGACCCAGCCGGGAGCGCAGCATCGCCGGCCTGCGGCGAGTGTCCAAGCCGGGGTTGCGGGTGTACGCGAAGTCCACCAACCTGCCGCGGGTGCTCGGTGGCCTGGGCGTGGCGATCATCTCGACCTCCACGGGCCTGCTGACCGACCGTCAGGCCGCCAGACAGGGCGTGGGCGGCGAAGTCCTCGCGTACGTGTGGTGAGGGGATAGCAATGTCACGTATTGGTAAGCAACCGGTTCTGGTGCCATCCGGGGTCGAGGTGTCCATCGATGGCCAAAACGTCTCGGTCAAGGGGCCCAAGGGCACCCTGGACTTGAAGGTCGCCGAGCCGATCACCGTGGCGCGCAACGACGATGGCGCCATCCTGGTCACTCGTCCCGACGACGAGCGGCATAACCGATCGCTGCACGGGCTGTCCCGCACCCTGGTGTCCAACCTGGTGACCGGGGTGACGCAGGGCTACACCACGAAGATGGAGATCTTCGGTGTCGGCTACCGCGTGCAGCTGAAGGGTTCCAACCTCGAGTTCGCGCTGGGATACAGCCATCCCGTGGTGGTCGAGGCGCCCGAGGGCGTCACCTTTGCGGTGGAGACGCCGACGAAGTTCTCGATCTCCGGCATTGACAAGCAGAAAGTCGGCCAGATCGCGGCGAACATCCGTCGCCTGCGCAAATCGGACCCTTACAAGGGCAAGGGTGTGCGCTACGAGGGTGAGCAGGTCCGCCGCAAGGTCGGAAAGACAGGTAAGTAGTCATGGCGCAATTACAAAGTGCTACCGCCGCCCAGAAACCATTGGGGCAGAGCGTATCCGCCGTCCGGCGGAAGGCGCGGCTGCGACGGCACGCGCGGCTGCGCAAAAAGATCGAGGGCACCCCGGAACGTCCGCGCCTGGTGGTGCACCGTTCGTCGCGGCACATCCACGTGCAACTCGTCAACGACCTCACCGGCACCACGGTGGCCGCTGCCTCGTCGATAGAGGCAGACGTACGCGGCGTGGAGGGCGACAAGAAAGCCCACAGTGTGCGGGTGGGTCAGTTGATCGCCGAGCGGGCCAAGGCCGCCGGAATCGACACGGTGGTATTCGACCGCGGTGGCTACACCTATGGCGGGCGGATCGCCGCGCTGGCCGACGCCGCCCGCGAGAGTGGGTTGAAGTTCTGATGGCAAGCATTGAGTTCGATGCCTCATACGACTTTTCAAACGAAACTGGAAGGACCGCATAATGGCGGAGCAACCGGCTGGAACGGCCGGCCAGGCTAGCGAGACGGCGGCGCAGAGCAGCGGCGACACCCGCAACCCTCGCGGCGACGGCCGCGACTCACGCGACGGCCGCGATGGCCGCGACTCACGCGATGGCCGGGGCCGCCGGGACGGTGGCCGCGGCGGCCGCGACCGCGACGGCGACAAGAGCAACTACTTGGAGCGGGTCGTCACCATCAACCGAGTTTCCAAGGTGGTCAAGGGTGGTCGGCGATTCAGCTTTACCGCTTTGGTCATCGTCGGTGACGGTAATGGCATGGTCGGTGTCGGCTACGGCAAGGCCAAGGAAGTCCCGGCCGCGATCGCCAAAGGTGTCGAGGAGGCGCGCAAGGGCTTCTTCCGGGTGTCGCTGATCGGCGGGACCATCACCCACCCGGTGCAGGGTGAGGCGGCCGCAGGCGTGGTGCTGTTGCGCCCGGCCAGCCCGGGTACCGGTGTGATCGCCGGCGGCGCTGTTCGTGCGGTGCTGGAATGCGCCGGCGTACGCGACATTTTGGCCAAATCGCTGGGCAGCGACAACGCCATCAACGTCGTGCACGCCACCGTGGCCGCGCTCAAGCTTTTGCAGCGGCCCGAAGAGGTGGCCGCCCGACGCGGACTGCCGATCGAGGACGTCGCGCCGGCAGGCATGCTGCGCGCCCGCCGCGAAAGCGAGGCGTTGGCCGCCGCTGGAAACACGGCCAACACCGCGCGTGAAGGAACGGCATAAAAATGGCCGCAGAAAAAGGCGAAGCAAACGCAACACCAACCACGCAGCTGAAGATCACCCAGGTGCGCAGCACCATCGGTGCCCGCTGGAAGCAGCGGGAAAGCCTTCGCACACTGGGACTTCGGCGGATCCGCCAGTCGGTGGTCCGCGATGACAACGCTCAGACCCGCGGGCTGATCACCGCCGTGCGTCACCTCGTCGAGGTGGAGCCGGCCTCGGGAGGTAGCAAGTGACCATCAAACTGCACGACTTGCGGCCCGCGCCGGGATCGAAAACCAAGCGCACCCGCGTCGGTCGTGGTGAGGGCTCCAAGGGTAAGACCGCGGGCCGCGGCACCAAGGGCACCAAGGCGCGTAAGAACGTGCCGGTCACCTTCGAGGGTGGGCAGATGCCGATCCACATGCGGCTGCCCAAACTGAAGGGCTTCCGCAACCGGTTCCGCACTGAGTACGAGGTCGTCAACGTCGGCGACATCAATCGTCTGTTCCCCAAGGGCGGTTCGGTCGGTGTGGACGAGCTGGTGGCTAAGGGAGCCGTGCGCAAGAACTCACTGATCAAAGTTCTCGGTGACGGCAAGCTGACCGTCAAGGTCGAGGTCACCGCGCACAAGTTCAGCGGCAGCGCACGCGAGAAGATCACCGGGGCCGGCGGCTCAGCTACCGAGCTCTGAAATCGCTCGGGGAAAGTCGCGCTACGCCTGCGGCCGCGCGCCCAGCACGTCGCGGAACAGTGCTTGGCGCATTGCGAGTTCGCGTGGATCGCTGCACAGGTGAAAACCCATTCGGTTCATCACATAGCCGAACCCGATTCCGGTATCGGGGTCGGCGAAGCCGAACGAGCCGCCGAGGCCGGGTGTGCCGAACGCCTTGTCGGACGACCCGAAGATACATAACGGCGCCGGCTTAGAGAGTCCCAGCGAATACACGACGTCGACGCGCAGCACCCGGTCTCTTAGCCCGTGGCTCGGCGGGTCGGGAAACGCCGTGAGTTCGTCGCGCACGCTTGCCGTCAGGCCCAGGCCAGCATCTCCGGCCGCAGCGGCACCGTAGAGCTGCGCGACGGCGCCGGCCGTCCCGATCCCGTTGGCCGATGGGATCTCGATGGCGCGTACGTCGTCGCGGTTGTAGTCGCCGCCCCAAGGCACGACGCCGCGGGGCAGAGCGGCGGAACGCGCGAGCAGTCCGACGGGGTTGAACGACGCGGTCACGAGTGCGGCCGGCATGACGGTGAGGTGCAGCAGGGATTCCGCACGCGACCAGTTGTGCAAGAGCGCCACCCGTTCGCGTTCCACCGAATCCGGAAGTCCGATATGTAGGTCCAGCCCGAGCGGGCCCGCGATTTCGTCGGCGAAGAAGCGGCCCAGCGTGCGGCCCGCCGGATCGGTGCGACGGATGAGTTCGGATTCATACCAACCCAACGTGATCCCGTGGTATCCGTGCCGGGTACCCGGTGGCCACGCCGGCTTCTGTGCCGCGAGCATTGACGAAAGCCTCGCCGGGTCGGTGACATCCCGCACGGTTGGCGCTGGTTTCAGCACACACAATCCGGCCTGGTGGCCCAACAGTTGTCGGACGGTCACATCGGCCTTGCCGGCCTGTGCGAACTCCGGCCAGTGGTCGGCCACTTTGTCGTCGTAGCCGAACAATCCGCGCGACACGGCCAACGCTACGGCAAGGGCGGCAACACCTTTGGTTGTCGAGAACACGTTGACCATGGTGTCGTGCTGCCACGGCGCCTTGGTGATTCCGTCGCGGTAGCCGCCCCACAGGTCGACCACTTTGACGCCGTCGCGATAGACGGCGATCGCGGCGCCGACCTCGCGATCGGACGCGAAGTTGGCGCGAAACGCATCAGCGACCTTGCCGTACCCCTCGTCGACGTCGCCGCCGATCAGGTCCGGCGATACCGTGACTTTGAGAACCATCAGGCCGTTATACCGCGACCGGTGGGCTGAAACCGACGTTTCTAGTCGAGTGCGTTGGTCGGGGCGTCGCGGTCGGCGCCGGCGGGTTCAGTGGCGATCCAACTGGCCAGGATCTGGATCGCCTGCGCCGACGGCGAGTTCGGTTCTGCCGTGTAGCCGACCAGTGACAGTCCCGGCACCTGGAACACGTCAAAGCGGTGACCATTCCCACGCTGGTCGCCCAGGTGCACGACGACACCATGACGCGACCGCAGGACGTGCAGGACATCTACGATGCGATCCCAGTCGCCGAGAAGAGCCTGTACTGGATCAAGGGCACCGACCGCCGCTTCGACGGCTACAACTTCTTCGGCATGCACCCCGAAATCCCGATCGAGTGGTTCGACAAGCACGTCAACTGAGGCTCAGGTCAGCTGCGGGATGACCTCTGCGGCAAGGCGTTCCATCTGCTCGCGATCTTCCGCGACGTCGGCCCCGACGGGGTTGAGCAGGATCGTCTCGGCGCCGGCGTCGATCACCTCGCGCAGACCGGCCGCGACGTCGTCAACGGTGCCGGACACCGGTACCGCGTCGACGCCGGGCATCGCGCCGTAGATGCGGTGCAACCCGGCCAGCACGCGGTCGCGCGCCTTGGCCGGGTCGTCGTCGATAATCAGATAGACGCGTTTGCCGATGGGGAAGTGCGCGGGGTCCTTGCCCTGTTCGGCCAGTTCGTGGCGCACGGTCTGCACCACCTCGGCGAACTTGGCGGTGGTCGAGGAGCCCGCACCCATGAACGCGTCGCCGTGGCGCACCGCACGGGCCAGCGCCTTGGGCGCCTGGCCGCCGAACCAGATCGGCGGATGCGGACGCTGCACGGGTTTGGGCTGGATCGGTAGGTCGTTGACCTGGCGGAATCGACCCTGAAAATTCACCCGCGGCTCGTCGGACCACGCCGCCTTCATCAGCTCCAGTCCTTCGGTAAAACTGCTGATGTAGGTGGCTCTATCGACCCCGAATGCGGGAAATTGACGGAAACCGCCACCCGGCGCCACGCCGACGTCCAGCCTGCCGTGGCTGAGTCGATCCACGGCGGTGATTGCCGAGGCCAGCTGGAGTGGGTCGTGCAACGACGAGACCAGCACGGCGACGCCCAGCCGCAGCCGCTCGGTGCAGGCCGCGGCCCAGGCGAGCAGTTCCAGCGGCGCCAGCAGCGGCGCTTCGCCGACGGTCTGTTCGAGCACCCACCCGCCTTCGAACCCGAGTTCCTCGGCACGACTCAGATAGTCGCGCACCCCGTTTGCATCGAAGCCGTTGGAATCGAGCTGATGAATGGAAATCGAGAACTTCACCCCACCACGGTACGGTCCGAGCGGCATCGCCGAGCGTCGGTAGGCTCGACACATGTTTGCTTTCCTGCCCGACCCTCCCGGTATCGACGATGTGCGCGCGTTCGCTCGCCGGGTCGACACCGCCCGCCACCACGGTGTCCCCAGCGGCTGCGTTCTCGAGCTCGACCTGCGCGTCGCGCCGCCGGAAGCAGGCGGGTTGGACCCGCTGGCCATCATCACCGGCGGCGGCCGGCCGCTGGTGCTGCGTGAAGCCGTGTCCGCACTGCACCGGGCCGCCGAGGACTCCCGGGTCGCCGGGCTGATCGCTCGCGTGCAGCTTCCTGCGGCCGCCGCGGGGCCGGTCCAGGAGTTGCGGGACGCCGTCGCGGCGTTCACCGCGGTCAAGCCGTCACTGGCGTGGGCCGAGACGTATCCCGGGACGTTGTCCTACTACCTGGCTTCGGCGTTCGGCGAGGTGTGGATGCAGCCGTCCGGGACGGTCGGGCTGATCGGATTCGCCACCAACGCCCTGTTCCTGCGTGACGCACTGGAGAAGGCGGGCATCGAAGCGCAGTTCGTCGCTCGCGGTGAATACAAGTCGGCGGCAAACCTTTTCACGCAGGACCGCTACACCGACGCGCATCGCGAAGCCGACACCCGGCTGCTGGAGAGCTTGCGGGCCCAGGTCTGGCAGGCGATCGCCGAGTCGCGCGAGGTCGGGCTTGACACGCTTGACGGGCTGGCCGACCAGGCGCCGCTGCTGCGCGATATTGCCGTCGACTCCGGCTTGATCGATCGGATCGGATTCCGCGACGAAGCGTATGCGCGGATAGCAGAACTGACTGGCGCCAAAGGTATTTCGCCGGAAACCGGTGACGCCGACGACGACGACGCTCCGCCGCGTCTGTATCTGAACCGCTATGCGCGGGCGACCGGGCCAGGCGGTTCGCGGCCGTCGATACCCGGGCGTGGACCGAAAGGCACCATCGCCGTCGTCACCGTCGCCGGTCCGATCGTCAGCGGCCGTGGCGGATCGCGAATGCCGTTCGGCTCGTCCAACGCCGGCGGTGACACCATCGCGGCGGCTCTGCGGGAGGCGGCCGCCGACGACTCGGTCTCGGCGATCGTGCTGCGGGTCGACTCGCCGGGCGGCTCGGTCACCGCATCGGAAACCATTTGGCGCGAGGTGAAAAAGGCCCGCCAGCACGGCAAGCCGGTGGTGGCGTCGATGGGTGCTGTCGCCGCGTCCGGTGGCTACTACGTCTCGATGGGTGCCGACGCGATCGTGGCCAACCCCGGCACCATCACCGGTTCGATCGGCGTGGTCACGGGCAAGCTGGTCGCCCGTGACTTGAAGGACCGGCTGGGTGTTGGGTCAGATGCGGTGCGTACCAACGCCAATGCCGATGCGTGGTCGATCAATGCGCCGTTCACGCCCGAGCAGCACGCCCAGGTGGAGGCCGAGGCGGACCTGTTCTACACCGACTTCGTGCAGCGGGTTGCCGATGGGCGCCACCTCAGCGTCGAGGCGGTCGAGGCGGTGGCCCGGGGCCGGGTGTGGACCGGTGCGGATGCCCTCGAGCATGGCCTGGTCGACGAGCTCGGCGGCCTGCGAACAGCGGTGCGGCGGGCTAAGGTGCTGGCCGGCCTGGAGGAAGATGCCAAGGTCCGCCTCGTCGGCTACCCGGGTTCGTCATTGTGGGATTTCCTGCGGCCGCGACCTTCCTCACAGCCGGCCGCGGCGTCATTGCCGGATGCATTGGGCGCCTTGATCGCTCAGTCGGTGGTCGGGATCATCGAGCAGGCCGAGCGGACGTTGACCGGTGCCAGCGTGCTGTGGGTGGGGGAGTCCCGTTTCTAGCTCGTCAGGCGGCCGCTGGCGTAGATGATTTCGCCCAGCGGGTCGTCGTTCTCGGGTGAGGGAACCTCGAGCCCGTTGCTGATGAACAGGTCCGCGCGCGGCGTTTCCGCAATATCCCATGCCTTGGCGCGCAGGTAGTCGATGACGTGGCTGCGTTCGCCGGCGTAAACCAGCGACGGCATGTCGATGTCGGCGCCCAGCTCGCGAAGCGGCGCGGTCATCTCCCGAACGCGGTCGGCGTCGAGATCCTTGATGCCTGGTACGTATTCGGTGGCGATGGCACTGCCCGGCGCGCTGAGCGTGGTGATGTTGTCGAACAACCGGTCCTGCGCTTCGGATGGCAAGTAGATCAGCAGACCCTCGGCCAGCCAGGCCGTCGGTGCGCCGGTGTCCAGGCCGGCGGCCCGCAACGCCGCGGGCCAGTCGGCGCGCAAGTCGATGGGGACCGTGCGTCGCGTCGCGGTGGGCTGGGCGCCCAGGTCGGCCAGCGTCGTAGTCTTGAACTCGATCACCTGGGGCTGGTCGATCTCGTAAACGGTGGTGCCCGCGGGCCAGTCCAACCGATAGGCGCGCGAGTCCAGCCCGGACGCCAGGATCACCACCTGCCGTACGCCCGAGCGCACGGCGGTCAGCAGGTAATCGTCGAAGTACTTGGTGCGCACCGCGACCCCATCGGTCAACGCCTGCATCCGCTCGGGTGAGGAGTTCGGGATCGCCGAGAGGTCGAGTTCGCCGTCGATCATCTTCACGAAGAAATCCAGCCCGACGGCGCGGACCAGGGGGTCGGCGAACGGGTCGTTGATCAGTGGTGTCTGGGCCTTGGTGGCCATCGCGCGACCCGCCGCGATCATGGTCGCGGTCGCGCCCACGCTGGAGGCCAGATCCCAACTATCGTCATCAGTGCGCGCCATCTGTGCCCTATTT
>DASQRI010000727.1:0-2123 GCA_035642975.1 Mycobacterium sp. | reverse complement strand
AGCGCCGGCCTGTTCCGGCGGCTCGTCATCGGATGCCTCCGCTGCCTCCGCGCGCGCCTGAGCCTGTTCGGACTTTCCCGCGTCCGAGCCGCGGCGCCTGACCACCCGGTGAGTGTGCGTGCGCACCAGCGCGGTGTGCTCACGCAGCGTGACCAGCAGCGGGGTGGCGAAGAAAATCGACGAGTAGGTGCCGACGATGATGCCGACCAGCTGCACGAGGGCCAGGTCCTTGAGCGTGCCAACGCCCAACAGCCACACCGCCACCACCATCAGTGCCAGCACCGGCAGCGTCGAGATCAGGCTGGTGTTGATCGAGCGCATGAATGTCTGGTTCACCGCGAGGTTGGCCTGCTCGGCGAAGGTGCGCCGGGCGGTGTGCTGGAAACCGTGGGTGTTCTCCTCGACCTTGTCGAACACGATCACGGTGTCGTAGAGGGAGAAACCCAGGATCGTCAGCAAGCCGATAACGGTGGCGGGGGTGACTTCGAAGCCCACCAACGAGTAGACCCCGGCGGTGACGGTCAGGTCGAAAACCATTGTGGTAAGGGCGGATATCGCCATGTAGCGCTCGTACCGAACGGTGATGTAGAGGCTGACCAGCACCAGGAATACCACCAGCGCGATCACGGCCTTCTTGGTGATCTGCCCGCCCCATGTCGAGGACACCGCGGAGTCGGAGATGGCCTTCGTGCTGGGTTTACCGTCTGCGCCTTTGGGCTGGAATTTGTCGTACAGGGCGGTGCGCAACTTCTCGGTCTTGTCGTTGGACAACGTCTCGGACCGAATCTGCACGGTCGCTCCGGCGCCGTTGCCGACGATCACCACCGACTCCGGGTCGTGGCCCAGCGCCTGCCGGAAGACCTGCTCCACCTGGCTGACCGTTACTGTGCCTGTCCCGCCTGCGGCGGGCATTGACATCGTGGTGCCGCCCTTGAAGTCGATCCCAAAGGTGAACCCGCGCAACACGATGCTGGCGATCGCGATCGCGACGATCGCCCCGCTGATCCCGTACCACAGCCGGCGTCGGCCGATGACCTCGAAGGCGCCGGTGCCGGTGTAGAGCCGGGTAAAGAAGTTATGGTGCGGCAGCACGGCACCGTCGTCGCCGGTCGCGCGGACGACTCGTGCGGTGTCCTTGCTGATTTCGACCGCGGTCGCCGTCTCTCTGTTGTCTGGGGCGCCTGTGATATTCGCGTTTGAGGCCATCCCGCTACCGCCGTCCCGTCGAATAGGCCCCGGCCGCCACGGCCCGCCGTTCGCGTGCGATCTGCTGAACGGCGCCCAGCCCGTTGAACGCCGGCTTGGCCAGCGTCGCGGAGTTGGACGCCAGGTACACCAGCGGCCAGGTCACCAGGAACACCACGACGGTGTCCAGGATCACGGTGAGGCCCAGGGTGAACGCGAAGCCTTTCACCTGGCCGATCGCCAGGACGTAGAGCACGGCGGCGGCCAGGAACGTGACGGCGTTACCCGACAGGATCGTCCGGCGGGCTCGCCCCCAACCGCGGGGAACCGCCGACCGGAACGATTTGCCTTCGCGGATCTCATCTTTGATGCGTTCGAAGAACACCACGAACGAGTCGGCTGTTGTGCCGATACCGATGATCAGACCCGCGATACCGGCCAGGTCCAGGGTGTAGTTGATATAGCGTCCGAGCAACACCAGGATCGCGAAAACCATTGCGCCGGAAGCCACCAGGGACAACGCCGTCAGCACACCCAAAGCCCGGTAGTACAGCAACGAGTACACCAGTACCAGTGCCAGCCCGATGGCGCCGGCGACCAGGCCCGCCCGCAGCGACGTCAATCCCAGTGTCGCCGAGACGGTTTGGGCTTCTGATGACTCGAACGACAGTGGCAGGGAGCCGTATTTGAGGACGTTGGCGAGCTCGCGCGCCTGGGCCTGGGTGAAGTCGCCGTGGATTTGGGTGCGGCCACCGGGGATCGCTTCTTCGATCCGCGGTGCGCTGACGACCTGGGAGTCCAGGGTGAACGCGGTCTGGGTGCCGATATGGCCGGCGGTGTAATCCGACCAGATATTGGCCGCGTCACTCTTGAACTGCAGATCGATCTCGTAGCTGGCGCTTTGCTGGTTCATCCCCCAGGAGGCGCTGGCGATCTGG
>DASQRI010000726.1:0-4230 GCA_035642975.1 Mycobacterium sp. | reverse complement strand
CAATCCGCTGCCGGGAGAAAACTACGCTCCTAGTACGCCGCCGCGACCCGTCAGACGGCCACCTTGAAATCGCAACCGGTTTTGGCGCGGACGTCGGCGACCGTTACTCCGGGATGCAATTCGATCAGCGTCAGGCCGTGTTCCGGCTCGACATCGAAGACACACAGGTCGGTGATGATCATGTCCACCACGCTCTTACCGGTGATGGGCAGCGTGCATTGCTTGAGGATCTTCGGGCTGCCGTCTTTGGCGGTGTGATCCATCACCACGATCACCCGTTTGACACCCGATACCAAATCCATTGCGCCGCCGGGTCCTTTGACCATCTTGCCGGGCACCATCCAGTTGGCCAGGTCACCGTTCTCGGCAACCTCAAGGCCACCCAGGATGGAAAGGTCGATGTGGCCGCCGCGGATCATCGCGAACGAATCGGCACTGCTGAAAAAGCTCGACCCGGGCAGGGTGGTGACGGTCTGCTTGCCGGCGTTGACGAGATCGGGGTCGACCGCGCCCTCTGCGGGGTAGGAGCCGATGCCCAGCAAGCCGTTCTCGGACTGCAGCGTGACGTTGATGTTGTCCGGAATGAAGTTGGCCACCAACGTCGGAATCCCGATGCCGAGATTCACGTAGTAGCCGTCGCGCAGTTCCTGGGCGGCGCGCTGGGCCATCCGCTCGCGGATCGGGCTGTCGTGCTTGAGCTCCGCGCCGCCGCTGGTGGTGCGGAACTCGATGCGCTTCTCATATTTCGCGCCCTCGAGGATGCGGTCCACGTAGATGCCGGGGGTGTGGATCAGGTCGGGGTCCAGGTCGCCGACGTCGACGAGTTCTTCGACCTCGGCGATGGTCACCGTCCCGCAGGTGGCGATCATCGGGTTGAAGTTACGCGCAGTCTTCCGGTAGACGAGGTTGCCGGCGGTGTCCCCTTTCCACGCCTTGATGATGGACACGTCAGCGCGGATACCTTCTTCCAGAACGTATTCGGTGCCGTCGAAGACTCGGGTGTCCTTGCCTTCGGCGAGGTTCGTGCCGTAGGCGGTACGGGTGAAAAAGCCGGGAATGCCTGCGCCGCCTGCCCGTAACTTCTCCGCGAGCGTCCCCTGCGGGGTCAGGACGAGGTCCAACTCTCCGGCCAGCACCTGGCGCTCGAACTCTTTGTTCTCGCCGACGTAGGACGCGATCACCTTCGTCACCTGCCGCGCCCTGAGGAGCAGACCCATGCCGAAATCGTCGACGCCGGCGTTGTTTCCGACGATGGTGAGGTCCTTGACGCCGCTGTCCACCAGCGCCTGGATCAGACTCTCCGGGATGCCGCACAGGCCGAACCCGCCGGCAGCGATGGTCATGCCGTCCTTCAGCAGTCCGTGCAACGCCGACTCGGCGTCGGGGTGGACTTTACTCATGGCTGGTCCCTTCATTGACACTCACGGCGTATGCGGCCTCCATCAGCATCCAACCCGACAGTTGCACGGACAGATCGCGTTCGGGGATCTCCGACTCGGTGACCGCCCCTCCGACGAACTGGGCTTGCTCTCCGCCGGCCGCGGGAAGCTCGGCGGGGCGATCCCAGAACGGCCCGAACAACGGCAGCCCCTGCACCGATTGCCGGTTGTCCCAGGCCGATTGCGCCGAGGACAGCACGATTTCGCGTGCCGTTTCGCGGGCTGCGACATCAGCGGCTGACTCACCCGGCAGCGTGGTGGCCACCAAAGCCAGGTAGCGAGCGGTGATTCCGGCGAACAGCCCGCCGTCGCCTCCGCCGGCACCCCGTATCACCCCGCCCGGCGCCATGTGCTCGTCGACGGCAGCGACCAGGCTGTGTACCCGCGGCGCATGCCGCTCGTCGTCGGTGCGGGCGGCGAGCTCGGTCTCCAGGCCGAGCACCGCTCCCTGGCAGTACGTGTATTGCGCGCGGACCAGCGAACCCGCCTTGATGCCGTCGAACACCAGGTGCGTCTCGGGGTCGATCAGCGTGGCGTCGATCCAGTCCGCCATCTGCTGGGCGCGCCGCAGCCGGTCGCCGTAGCGCGTCAGGAAGATTCCGGCCGGGCCGTTGGCGGGGGCGTTGAAGAATTGGTCCTGCTTGCGCCACGGGATGCCGCCGCCGTCCTCGGGCACCCACGCTTGGACCAGCTGGTTGTTGAGCTTGTGCAGCGCGCGTTCGCGGTCCACGTCGGCGATCCGGGACGCCCGCTCCAGCGCCACCGCCAGCCAGGCCATGTCGTCGTAGTAGCTGTTGACCCAGGATCCGTTGTTACGCAGTCGGTGTGAGCGGATCTGCCGGTGGATCTTGATGCGACGCTCCGGCTGCGGGTCGCGCTGCTCCGCGTCGACCAGGCAGTCCAGCAGGTGCGCCTGCCACCAGTAGTGCCAGCCGCCGAACCATCGGTCGCGCCGGGTCGGCGGCCAGGCCACCACCCCGAGCTGGGTGCCCGGCAGCGCCCACAGCCGTTTCAGATGCCGCCCGGTGACAGCGGCTTCCGCGCTGACCGCCCGGTTGACCCATACCTGATCCATGCCTGCAGATCCTGCCTTACTCACCCTTCTCACCAAGCCGTTCCGATATCACCGTGTTGGCTGATCCAGGTATGCATGGCGATGCCCGCCGCGACCGCGACGTTGATGCTGCGCGTCGACCCGAACTGGGCGATCGAGACGGTCAGCGAGGCGCCCGCCCGGGCGTCGTCGCTGATGCCGGGGCCTTCTTGGCCGAACAGCAGCAGGCAGTCCCGCGGCAGCGTCGTCTGTTCGAGCCGCGCCGCGCCGGGCACGATGTCGACGGCAACCACCGTCAGGTCCGCTTCGGCCGCGAAGCTCAGCAGCTCGTCGGTGCGGTCGTGATGGCGCAGTCGTTGGTAGCGGTCGGTGACCATGGCGCCGCGGCGATTCCACCGGCGACGGCCGACGATGTGCACGGTGTCCACGGCGAACGCATTGGCGGCGCGCACCACCCCGCCGATGTTGGCGTCATGGCCGAAATTCTCGATCGCCACATGCAGCGGGTGTCTGCGCGTGTCTATGTCGGCGACGATCGCCTCACGGGTCCAGTACCGGTAGGCGTCCACGACGTTGCGGGTGTCGCCGTCGCGCAGCAGCGCCGGGTCGTACCGCGGGTCATCGGGCAGCGGTCCCACCCACGGGCCGACTCCACCTGTCGCAACGCCCCATTCGGTGGGACCGGGCTCTGGACCGGGTTCGGTCATCGCGTGGTCCAGAGTGCGGCGTGGGTGCCCACGATCGCGACGGTCGCATACAGCAGCGCCTGGCTGATCTCGCCCTGGGTGCACAGCGACGCGCTGACATGCACGGCGTCCAGCGACGCCTCGGGCAGGACCAACACCGACGATCCGTAGGCCGAGCAGGCCGGGCTCAGCCCGGGGGGCGGCAGCGCCGGAGAGGCGAGCAACATCATCGGTCCGCCCCGAGCGGCGGAGTCGTCGCGGTACTTGGCGGCGATGGTGTCGGCGTCCAGGCCGAGCAGCATGTAGCCGTTGCCGGTGAAGGCACCCGGGTCGCCGAGCGAGGCCTGGTTCAGCTGGGTGCCGTCGGCCCGCCACGCCGCGACGCTGATGGTCTTGACCACCATGCCGGTGTCGTTCTCCTTGGTCGGCAGTAGCCCGACCGGGAACGCCGCCGGGTAGGCGGCGGTGGTGTCGGCGATCCGGTCGCGGGGCGAGTAGAGGTACACCCCGCGGACTTCGCTGCGATCCTTCAGCGGACCCAGGCACACGGTGCCGGTCAGCCGGGTGCCACCGGGCGCGGAAAGTGCTTGGATGACAATATTTTTCACGTTGTCACAGCTTCCGATGCCGGCCGCCTCCATGGGATGCGCCAGGGCGCCGTACAGGCCAAAGCGGACATCGCGGGGATCGGCATGGGCCTTGGCCGGGTCGGTCGGAGCAGCATCGACGTCGACCAGCACGTAGTCGTCTTGCCAGCGCAGGTTCGACATCGAGGTGTTCCAGCCCAGCACCGCCATCGACTCACCCAGCCGGGCCGATCGTGCGCCGTAGATCTGTTGGCGTCCAGCCGAATTCGAACAGGCCGCAGAGCATGCCAGCACCAGAGTCAGCACCATCGCGATGAGAGTCCGCACGGCGACTAACGCAGCCCCAAATCGGTTAGGCCCAGCACGCTGCGGTACGGCAGGCCCTCGGCTTCGATGACTTCGGCCGCACCGGTAGCGCGGTCGACCACCGTCGCCACGCCAACCACCTGACCGCCGGCGTCCTG
>DASQRI010000725.1:0-2021 GCA_035642975.1 Mycobacterium sp. | reverse complement strand
AGCGTCGCCGCCGGTGGCGTTAGCCGTGCCGGCACCGCCGGCACCGCCGGCGCCGCCACTGAGCACGCTGTTTGTACCGGACCCACCGAAGGGGAAGTTGATGGTGTTGCCCGAGGGCAGAACGATGGTCTCACCGTTCGGCAGGGTGATGGAGTCGGCGTGAGCCACTCCGATTCCGGTGAACAGGCCGGCCAGGCCAATGCCTGCGGCGATCGAAGACGCGCACACCACGCACTTGCCGGTCACAACATCACCTAGCCAGCGACGCTGGGAGGGAGTTCGGGAAGTGTGATCACTTTGCTTCATATGGGGAAACTCCTATCTGACTGTCAGCCCCCTACGGGCTTCCCGCTCACGGATTCTTCATGGCCCTCTCAGTTTTAGTTCAGCTTATGGCGCGTCGTGATGCAACCGTTGCTGTTTTGTTATACAAACGAGATCTTGGCCGGGTCCGAAGGGTTAGAGCTACCTAAGAGTTAACGATGCTGACCTCAGCTGTTCTTCAGTCGTGCCTCAGGTAGTCGTGGCCACGTCGATGCCGATCGAGGTCCCGGGTCATCGCTACGCGCTCCCGGACGGTGACCGCCCGGTCGTCGAGAGTGTCGAGTCGGTCGTCAATCTAAACGGGGTGCCGGTCTCGTCCTGGCGCCCAAAACGCCGCCCGATCGCGCCGACGTCGTCGAACTCCACATTGCAGCAGTACACGCAACCCGGCGACCAGATCGCGGGCCGTGCGGCTCAACTCAGCGTGGCGGGACCGCCGCCTGCACCGGTGCCAGCCGGGATCCAAGCGCAACCCCGTCAGCTTGTCCATGCCGCTTTTTGGTAGCTCAATGAAAATCGCCTGGAACGACCGCGTCAGGCCGACCGCCGGCTCGATCACTGCCGTGGAGTGATGAAACCCCCAACGATGCAACGGTTTTCGTTCTCCGCGTCGCTGACGACAGGAACGCCGAAGGCGCATGTTCGCCCGGCATGAGCTGGATCGCGTCGCGCCGCCCGCCTGAATCATCACGGCATCGCGCGCGTGGCTTGCGACGGGCACGTGAACGGGCGGCGACATTCACGGACATCACGGAAAAAGTCATTTGCGAGCGGTGAGGAGCTATATAGTCGGCCGATGCCTGATTCTTCTCCCACTGACCCTGCCCCCGAGAATGGCCGCAGGAGATCTCGCGCCACCGTAGCCGAGTCGCCAACGTCTCATAGGCGTCCCGCGACTGACGAGACCGATCTCCCCGTGCGGCGATCGACTCCGTCGGCTAAGTCTGCCGTCGAGGATTTTCCCGAACAGGCACCTACCGCCACACGACGTGGGTGGAAGTCACGCTGGCCCACGTTCGCTACCCTAGCGATTGCAGTGCTAGCCCTGGCTGTTGCCGCCCTGGCGTTGTTCCATCCGTTGCACGGTGGGTCGCCCACCTTCACCGCCCAAGAAACCGCCGACGCGAAAAAGAACGTATGCACCGCGTCGACGATCGCGCGTCAAGCGGTGGTCATCAATACCCACCTGGTGAACCCACGCGGGAACGACCAAATTGGCACGCTTGCGATCGCGGGCAACGCTCGCCTGGCACTCGTGGGCGGCGGCGCGTACCTACGAGACCGCCTCGAGGCGGAACCTGCAACCCCAGCCGATCTCACGAAAGCCGTCACCGCGATGGCCGGCACGATGGAGCAGCTAGGCATCAACTATCTCGCAGGTTCAACCACCACCGCTCAGGATCCGTTGCGTAACAATCTCGATAAGGAGATATCAGCAATAAATAAGCTGTGCGCATGACCGACTTCCCCGCGTACCGACGCGATCATGTCGCGGCCCGCACTTTCGCGGCGAACTTCTTACGTTGTTCGGCGACCTTGGCTTCGGCTTCAGCCATCCGGGCGATCATCGGGGCTCGCCAGCAGTGACAGATCGCCAACGCCAACGCGTCGGCGGGTGTCGGTTTGGCTTGCAGGCCAAGGATTCTGGTGATCTGCCGGCCGGTGCGGCTCTCCACCACCGACAGCCCGCAGCGGGT
>DASQRI010000724.1:0-8053 GCA_035642975.1 Mycobacterium sp. | reverse complement strand
ATTGTGGTGATGTTCGACGGTGCTGCGGTGACTGACGCTGACCAGGATGGTGTCCGGCAACTCGCTGCGCAGTAGCCGGTACATCGCCAACTCCAGGCCCTCATCCATCGCCGAGGTGGCTTCGTCGAGGAACACCGCTTTGGGTTTGGTCAACAAAACCCGCGCGAACGCGACCCGCTGCTGCTCCCCGGGCGACAGAACCTTCACCCAGTCCTGAAGGTCGTCGAGCCGGTCCACCAGATGCCCCAGCGCAACCTTGTTCAGCACCTCGCGAAGTTGGTCGTCAGACACCTCGCCGGTGGCCGACGGGTAGGAGACCACGGCCCGCAGATCGCCCAGCGGCACGTACGGCAGCTGTGAGAGGAACATCGTGTCGCCCGGACCGTCGGGACGGCGCAGTGTTCCGGTCGCGTACGGCCACAGCTGGGCAAGGCTGCGCAACAGTGTTGTCTTGCCGCTGCCGGACGGACCGATGATCACCAGTGCGTCGCCGGTGACCAAGTGCACGTCGAGGGTGTCGATGAGTTGGTCGCCGGCCGGCGTCCGCACCTCCACACCCTCGATGCTGACGGAGCCATCGGAGCTGGCCACGGTGAGCAACTCAGGCAGCTCGCGAGCTTTTTCGTCGGCCTCCACCAGGCCGTTCAGCCGGATGATGGTCGCGCGGTAGCTGGCGAACTGGTCGTAGGCATTTCGGAAGAAGGACAGCCCGTCCTGGATGTTGCCGAAGGCCGCCGCGGTTTGCGTCACGTCGCCGAACTTGATCTGGCCGGCGAACAACCGCGGCGCTTGGAGCACCCACGGCAGCGGGACGATCGCCTGACTCATCGACAGGTTGAATCCGAACCAGCCGACTGTCCGGTTCACGAAGTGCAGATAGTTGTCGATGATCGGGCGGAACCGCGTCTCGAGCTGCACGCGTTCGGCGTGTTCGCCCCGGTAGAAGCCAACTGCCTCGGCGGCGTCGCGTACCCGCACCAGCGCATAACGGAAGGCGGCGTTGGTGAGCTCGTTGCGGAAGCTGAGCCTAATGAGCGGCCGCCCGATCCAGAAACCGATGATCGTCGCGAACAACACGTAGATGATGACGATCCAGAACATCGCCTTGGGCATGCTGACACCGAACAGGGTCAGTGGTCCCGACAGTTTCCACAGAATCGCCGTGAACGACACCACCGACAACATCGCATTGACCGCACCGAACAACAGCACACTGCCGGTGCCGTTGGACGGCACGTTGGGCGTGGCTCCCACCCCGGCGGTCAGCACGTCGATGTCTTGCTGAATGCGTTGGTCGGGGTTGTCGATGGTGCTGTCGATGAACCGGCCGCGGTAATACGCCCGCCCCTCCAGCCAGTCGCCGGTGAGCCGCTCGGTGAGCCAAACTCGCCAGGCCACGATGAAGCGCTGCATGAGATAGATGTCGAGCATGAACCGGGCGATGTGCAACACCGCCATCATGCTGAAAATCAAGATCGACATCCAAAAGCCATGCTCACCAGACTGTTTCACGGCTTTATCGCCAGTGGCCAGGCCCTGCACGGCGGTCTGTATGGACGAGCTCAGATCGTTGGCCTGGTAGCTGAACAGCACATTGAGGCGCACCGACACGACGACTGACAACAGCAGTACCCCGAGCATCGACCAGACCGGAACGCTGTGCCGGCCGATAAAATAGCCGCCGGTGATCCGCCAGAATTGCTGACCCCAGGGCGTGAGCAATCGCAGCAGCACCAGCACGACGATCAGGCACACCGCACTGATCAGCCATGCCACCGCCACCCAGGAGAATGAATCGGCCAGCGCGTGACCCCAGTTGATGGATGGCTTGAACAGCTCCACGGTGCGCCTGCTCCTCTGATTCTTGCTGCAGTCCAGGACGACGTCGTCGAACGCTGCTGACGACTTTCCCGCGAAGCTACCGCAGCGCGCCGGTTCAAACCGTAACCCGCCCGCTGGTGACGGCGAGGCAGGCATCATCGGCGCCGGGGCGTGGTGGCTACGCTCGGCGCATGGGCACCGACGCTGAGACCACCTTCCACGCCGGCCAGCTGATCGCCCGTCGGCTGAAAGCCAGCGGGATCGACACCGTCTTCACGTTGTCCGGCGGTCATCTGTTCTCGATTTATGACGGCTGCCGCAGCGAAGGTATCCGGCTGATCGACACCCGCCACGAGCAGACCGCCGCGTTTGCGGCCGAAGGCTGGTCGAAGGTGACCCGCCAGCCGGGTGTAGCCGCGCTAACCGCGGGCCCGGGTGTGACTAATGGGATGAGCGCAATGGCTGCCGCGCAACAGAACTCGTCGCCACTGCTGGTTCTCGGCGGCCGGGCGCCGGCGGGGCGGTGGGGGATGGGATCGCTGCAGGAGATCGATCATGTGCCGTTCGTAGCGCCGCTCACCAGGTTCGCCGCGACGGCGCCGTCGGCCGAAGCGGTCAGCGGCCTGATCGACGACGCACTGCGGGCCACGGTCGGCGCGCCATCAGGCGTTGCGTTCATCGACTTTCCCATGGACCACGTCTTTTCCGTGGCTGCCGACAACGGACGGCCCGGCGCGCTGGCCGGCCTACCGCAACCTCCGCTGCCCGAAGGCGCCGCACTCGCCCGGGCGGCCACGCTGCTGGCCGCCGCGCAGCGGCCGGTGATCATGGCGGGCACCAACGTGTGGTGGGGCCACGGCGAAGCGGCGCTGTTGAGTCTTGCCGAGCAGCGACAGATACCGGTGCTGATGAACGGCATGGCCCGCGGCGTCGTGCCGGCGGACCACCCGTTGGCGTTCTCGCGGGCACGTTCAAAAGCGTTGGGCCAAGCCGATGTTGCCGTCGTAGCCGGGGTGCCGCTGGACTTCCGGCTGGGCTTCGGCGGGGTATTCGGCCAAGAAACACAGCTGATCGTGGTCGATCGCTCGCAACCCGACCGTGAACATCCCCGGCCGATCGCCGCGGGGCTCTACGGCGACCTGGCGGCGACCCTGACCGCGCTGGGCGAAACGACGGACGCCGACGGAGCCGGTCATGACGACTGGATCGCCGAGCTACGGACCGCTGAGACCGCGGCGCGCGACCGCGAACGCGCCGAGTTGGCCGATGACCGTAGCCCGCTGCACCCGATGCGGGTCTACGCGGAACTGGCGCCGCTGTTGGACCGGGACGCGATCATCGTCGTCGACGCCGGGGATTTCGGCTCCTACGCAGGCCGGGTGATCGACAGCTACGTCCCGGGAGCGTGGCTCGACAGCGGCCCGTTCGGTTGCCTCGGCTCAGGACCCGGCTACGCGCTGGCCGCGAAGCTTGCCCGACCCGACCGTCAGGTCGTCTTGCTGCAAGGCGACGGCGCCTTCGGATTCAGTGGCATGGAGTGGGACACCCTGGCCCGGCACGACGTGCCCGTCGTCTCGGTGATCGGCAACAACGGCATCTGGGCCCTGGAGAAGCACCCGATGGAAGCGCTGTACGGCTATTCGGTGGTGGCCGAACTGCGCCCGGGCACGCGCTATGACGAGGTGGTGCGTGCGCTCGGTGGGCACGGCGAACTCGTGTCAACGCCCGACGAACTCCGGCCGGCGCTGAAACGCGCCCTGGGCAGCGGCCTGCCCGCCGTCGTCAACGTGCTCACCGATCCCGAAGTCGCCTATCCACGCCGCTCGAACCTCGCCTGACCGAGCATTGCCGGCCAGGTCGGCCTTTGACCGGCTCCTCCACCGGGCGTCCCGTCCTGGCCGGTACCGTTGACGTGTGCCAAAGACCACCAGCGCGCCGTCGAGCCGCCTGACTAGCCGGTTCTGGCGCTTGCTCGGCGCCAGCACGGAGAAGAATCAAAGCCGCTCACTGGCCCAGGTCAACGCTGCCGCGGAGTACGACGAGAAAGCGGCCGGCCTCGACGACGAGCAGCTACGCAAAGCCGCGGGCCTGCTCAACCTGGACGACCTCGCCGAATCCGACGATGTCCCACAGTTTCTCGCCATCGCCCGGGAAGCCGCCGAAAGAGCCGCCGAGCTAAGGCCTTTCGACGTGCAGCTACTCGGCGCGCTGCGCATGCTGGCCGGCGACGTCATCGAAATGGCAACCGGTGAGGGTAAGACCCTGGCCGGGGCGATCGCCGCCGCCGGGTACGCGTTGGCCGGTCGGCACGTCCACGTCGTGACCATCAACGATTATCTGGCCCGCCGCGACGCCGAGTGGATGGGTCCGCTGCTGGAGGCGCTGGGCCTGACGGTCGGCTGGGTCACCGCTGAGTCGACCGCCGAGGAGCGGCGCGCGGCATACAAGTGCAATGTCACCTACGCGTCGGTCAACGAGATCGGGTTCGACGTGCTGCGCGATCAGCTGGTCACCGACGTCGCCGACCTGGTGTCGCCCAACCCGGATGTGGCCTTGATCGACGAGGCCGACTCGGTGCTGGTCGACGAGGCGCTGGTGCCGCTGGTGCTGGCCGGAACCAGCCACCGGGAGAAGCCGCGGCTGGAGATCATTCGACTGGTCGGTGAGCTGGTCGGCGCAGAGGCCGCCGACGAGTACTTTGCCACCGATGCGGACAGCCGCAATGTCCACCTCACCGAGACGGGTGCGCACAAAATCGAAAAACAGCTAGGCGGAATCGATCTCTACTCCGAGGAACACGTCGGCACCACGCTCACCGAGGTCAACGTCGCGCTGCACGCGCACGTCCTGCTGCACCGCGACGTGCACTACATCGTGCGCGATGACGCCGTGCACCTGATCAACGCCTCCCGCGGCCGCATCGCCCAGCTGCAACGCTGGCCGGATGGCCTGCAGGCGGCGGTCGAGGCCAAAGAAGGCATCGAGACGACCGAAACCGGCGAGGTGCTGGACACCATCACCGTGCAGGCGCTGATCAACCGGTATCCGACGGTGTGCGGGATGACCGGCACCGCGCTCGCGGCAGGCGAGCAGCTGCGCCAGTTCTACAAGCTCGGTGTCTCGCCGATCGCGCCGAACACACCCAACATCCGCGAGGACGAGACCGATCGGGTCTACATCACGGCCGCGGCGAAAAACGATGCGATCATCGCCCACATCATCGAGGTGCACGAAACCGGGCAGCCGGTGCTGGTGGGCACCCATGACGTCGCCGAATCCGAGGAGCTGCACCATCGGCTGCAGCGCCGCGGTGTCCCCGCGGTGGTGCTCAACGCCAAGAACGACGCCGAAGAGGCCGGGGTGATCGCCGAAGCCGGCAAGCTCGGGGCGGTCACGGTGTCGACGCAGATGGCCGGCCGCGGCACCGACATTCGGCTCGGCGGCTCCGACGAAGCCGATCACGAGAAGGTGGTCGAGCTGGGCGGGCTGCACGTCGTCGGCACCGGTCGCCACCACACTGAGCGGCTGGACAACCAACTGCGCGGCCGCGCCGGCCGCCAGGGCGACCCGGGTTCGTCGGTGTTCTTCTCCAGTTGGGAAGACGACGTCGCCGCGGCCAACCTGGAGCCCAACAAGCTGCCAACGCAGACCGACGACGACGGCCGCATCGTCAGCCCGAAGGTCGCCCAGTTACTGGAGCACGCTCAGCGTGTCGCCGAGGGCCGATTGTTGGACGTACACGCCAACACCTGGCGCTACAACCAGTTGACCGCTCAGCAGCGGGCCATCCTGGTCGAGCGGCGCAACGCGCTGCTGAGCACCGCCGCAGCGCGCCAGGAGCTCGCTGAGCTGGCACCGGAACGTTACGCGGAGCTCTCGGAGAACCTGTCCGAAGACCGGCTGGAAACGATCTGCCGGCTGATCATGCTGTATCACCTCGACCGCGGCTGGGCCGATCACCTCGCCTACCTGGCCGATATCCGGGAAAGCATCCATCTGCGTGCCCTGGGCCGGCAGAACCCGCTCGACGAATTCCACCGGATGGCCGTGGATGCGTTCGGATCACTGGCCGCAGACGCGATCGAGGCGTCTCAGCAGACGTTCGAGACGTCTGCGGCGATCGAGGATGAGCCGGGTGTCGATCTGTCCAAGCTGGCCCGCCCCACGTCGACGTGGACTTACATGGTGCATGACAACCCGTTGGCCGACGACTCGCTTTCCGCGCTGAGTTTGCCAGGCATCTTCCGATAGGGTCACGCCTCATGGAGCGCTCTGGCGACGACCGGCTCCTCACGGTGCCCAACCTGCTGAGCGGAATCCGTCTGGCGCTGATTCCGGTCTTCGTCTACCTGCTGCTGGTCGCGCACGCCGACGCGTGGGCGGTGGCCATCCTGATGTTCAGCGGCGCGTCCGACTGGGCAGACGGCAAGATCGCCCGAGTGCTCAACCAGTCGTCAAAACTGGGGGAGTATCTGGATCCGGCGGTCGACCGGCTCTACATGGTGACCGTGCCGATCGCGATGGGGCTGCGCGGCATTGTGCCGTGGTGGATCATCGCGATATTGCTGGCGCGCGACGTTGTGCTGGCCGCCGAACTACCGTTGCTGCGAACCCGCGGCATCACCGCACTGCCCGTGATTTATGTCGGCAAGGCCGCGACGTTCGCACTGATGTCAGCCTTTCCGCTGATCCTGTTGGGGCAGTTCGACGCGCTGTGGAGCCGTATCGTATTGGCTTGCGGCTGGGCGTTTTTGATCTGGGGCATGTACATGTACCTGTGGTCCTTCGTGGTCTATGTGGTGCAGGTTGTGTTGGTGATGCGCCGACTGCCCCCCGTGAAAGCCCGCCGCGACAGGCCGTTGGCGGTAAGCACGGACGCCGATGAATGACCAGGCGCTCGGCGGCTACGACCCCTATGCAGGCCTGAGCGCACACAACGCGGGACGACCCCAGCTGATCCCGGTGCCGTCACTGCTGCGTGCCCTACTCTCTGAGCACCTTGATCCGGGTTATGCGGCCGCGGCCGCCAAGCGAAACGAGGCCGGCGGGCCGCCGACCGGTCGGGCGCGCGTGCAGGGCTGGGTCTGGCAAGCGTTGGCCGCGCTGCTGGTGGCCACGGTGTTCGCCGCAGCCGTTGCGCAGGCGCGATTGGTCGCGCCGGGGGTCAGTGCGGCCCAGCGGGTGCTGGCGGCCAGCGTGCGCTCAGAGGAATCGGCTACCAGCGAGTTGACTGCCCACCGCAACGCGCTCACCGCGCAACGCGATGACATTCAGCGGCGGGCGCTGGCCGATGACGCTGCTGGCCAGCGGCTGCTCGCCAACCTCGACCGGCTCAGCCTGGCCGCGGCAAGCACGCCGGTCACCGGCCCCGGTCTCAGCGTCACGGTGACCGACCCCGGCCTCGGACCGAATCTTTCCGATGTGTCCAAGCAGCGCGTCGCCGGTAGTCAACAGATCATCCTCGACCGGGACCTGCAGCTCGTGGTCAATTCCTTGTGGGCCAGCGGCGCCGAGGCGATCTCGGTCGGCGGGGTGCGGATCGGCCCGAATGTGACCATCCGGCAGGCAGGGGGCGCGATTTTGGTTGACAATAACCCGATCAGCAGCCCATATGCGGTCCTCGCGATAGGACCCCCGCATTCCATGCAGGATGTGTTCGGCAACAGTCCCGGCCTGCGCCGGCTGCGGCTTTTGGAGGCGTCCTACGGCGTCGGCGTCAACGTCAGCGCGCGCGATGACCTCTCGCTGCCCGCCGGAGCGGTCCGAGATGTCAAGTTCGCCAGACAGATTGGGCCGTAGTGCGAGTAAACCTAGTGCGGGCAGTCCACGTGAGGGGAGCAGAGCATCGATGATCGGTATCGCAGCACTGGTCGTTGGTGTCGTGCTCGGCCTGGTTTTGCATCCCAACGTGCCCGAAGTCGTCCAGCCGTACTTGCCGATCGCGGTGGTCGCCGCACTCGATGCGGTGTTCGGCGGGGTACGGGCCTACCTGGAGCGGATTTTCGACCCCAAGGTTTTCGTGGTCTCTTTCGTCTTCAATGTCTTGGTGGCGGCGCTGATTGTCTACGTCGGCGACCAATTGGGCGTCGGCACACAGTTGTCGACGGCGATCATCGTCGTGCTGGGCATCCGCATCTTCGGCAACGCCGCCGCGCTGCGGCGCAGACTCTTCGGGGCCTGAGCCATGTCTGATGACCGCACGGCCGACGACGCCGATCACGGCAGACACGAA
>DASQRI010000723.1:0-11195 GCA_035642975.1 Mycobacterium sp. | reverse complement strand
GCGCAGCTGCGGCGCCGGCTTGTGGAGACCCTCGACGTGTTCGGCGTCGCGCAGGCGGTGGCCGCGATCTCGCGCGGGGCGACCCGCACCGAGATCGGCACCATGTTGCGCCGCCTGAGCTGTATCGACGAGGTCGTCGACAAGATCGAGGCGCTCGGTGCGCAGGTGCACTACCAGCGCGTGCTGGACGCCGTCGCTGACCTGGAGGTGCTGGCCGTCACCGATGGGCGGGTGGGCGCATTCCTGTCTCGCGACGACACGGTGGTCGCCCGGATGATGGCCGCGGTGGACGTCGTCGAGGCGGTCGGCAGGCAAGTCGACCGTTGCGTCAGTGCTGCGGCGCATCTGCGCCGCGCCGTGGACTGGCACCGTTACCGGCGTGAGCCGGTAACGGGCGTGCATCGCGCCTGCGGCGCGGACATCGTCAGGGGTTCGCTGCGGCTGTGGTCGAGAGTCGGGGGATCGACGTGACCGAGCAGCCAGACGACGACTCGGTCGCCGAGGTCGACGCGATGGTGGCGGCGATCGGGCCGCGGGTGGGCGCGCCGATCATCAATCGCATCGACGTGGTGCTGGTGACCGGGCCGTGGCTGGCCGGGGTCAGCGGCGTGGTCGCCGCGCTCAGCGAATTGCTGCCCGGTCAGCGGTTCATCGAGTCGACCGACTTGACGGCCGGCGAAGCGCCGACGGCGGTGGTGTTCGTCGTGTCGGCTGCCGCCGCGCTGACCGAATCCGACTGCGCGCTGCTCGATGGGGCGACGACCGAGACCGACGCGGTGGTCGGTGTGGTGTCCAAGATCGACGTGCATCGCAACTGGGCCGAGGTGGTGGCCACCGACCGCGAGGTGCTGACGGCGCATGCGACGCGCTACCGCGACGTGCCCTGGGTGGGAGTTGCCGCGGCACCGGAGCAAGGCGAGCCACAGGTCGACGGCCTCGTCGCCGCGGTAGCCGAACAGCTCGCCGTCCCGGATCTGCCGCGGCGAAACAGGTTGCGGGCGTGGGAATCCCGGTTGCAGACCGTCGCCGACCGATACGACCGCGACGCCGACGGCGCCGGCCGGCGAGCGCGGACCGAGTCGTTACGCGACCAGCGCAGCGCGGTCCTGCGGCAGCGACGGCTGTCCAAGTCCGAGCGCACGATTGCGCTGCGCAGCCAGACCCAGCAGGCTCGGGTTCAGCTGTCTTACTTCGCCCGGAATCGCTGCGCCTCGGTGCGCTCCGAGCTGCAAGAAGATGCGGCAAGCCTGAGCCGAAGCAAAATTCCGGAGTTCCAGCCGCACGCCAGTGTCCGGATCAACGAGGTGGTCGCCGAGGTGGACAACGGCACTACCGCGCACCTTGCCGACGTCGCGCACAGCCTGGGCCTGGCGGTCGACTCGTCGGCATCGACCACGCTGCCGACCATCGACATCCCGGCGCCGCAGCTGAAGTCGCGGCGGCTGGAGACCCGGCTGATGATGCTGGTCGGCGCTGGTTTCGGGTTAGGGGTGGCGTTGACGCTCAGCCGGCTGTTGGCCGACCTGACGCCCGGGCTCACGCTGGCCGGGGCCGTCGCCTGCGCAGCTATCGGGCTGGGCCTCACCGTCTGGGTGGTCGCGACCCGCGGGCTGCTGCGCGACCGCGCGTTGCTCGACCGGTGGGCCGGCGAGGCGACGGCGCTGCTGCAGTCCGCGGTCGAGCAGCTGGTCGCGACCCGGGTGCTGAGCGCCGAGTCGTCGCTGACCGCCGCCCTCGGTGAGCAAGACGAGGTGGAGAGCGCACGAGTCGCCGAGCAGGTTGGCGTCATCGATACCGAGCTGCGCGAGCACGCCGTCGTCGGGGCGCGGGCCGCGGCGCTGCGGGGACGGGAGATGCCGACGCTGCAGGCGGCGCTGGAGGCGGTCCGAACCGAGCTCGGCGAACCGGTTACGCCCGGCGCCAAGCCGGAGACAGCGGTACCGGCAGATGCCGGCGGCGGTGAAATTGACGACACCTCGTCGACAAATGCCGCAGATAACGTGTTCTGAATCGTTTTTGTGAGTTAGCCAATACGCTCCCGACTCTTTATGGGTATACAGCTCGCGATAACCTGTGTGTAAGGCTGCCGCAAACTAGCCGCGCAACACGTGCAAAAGCGAGTGCAGGAGATTTCGATGACTTCAGCGACCGTTCCCGGTCTGGATACCGCGCCGACGAACCACCAGGGCCTGCTGTCCTGGGTTGAGGAGGTCGCCGAGCTCACCCAACCGGACCGGGTGGTCTTCGCGGACGGCTCCGACGAGGAGTGGCAGCGGCTTGCCGAGCAATTGGTTGAGGCCGGCACCTTCCACAAGCTGAATGAGAAGAAGCGCCCCAACTCCTACCTGGCGCTGTCGGACCCTTCAGACGTGGCGCGGGTTGAGTCGCGGACCTTTATCTGTTCGGAGCGCGAAATCGACGCCGGGCCGACCAACAACTGGATGGACCCGGCTGAGATGCGGTCCACCATGACCGAGCTGTACCGCGGCTGCATGCGGGGTCGCACCATGTGGGTGGTCCCGTTCTGCATGGGCCCGCTGGGCGCCGACGACCCGAAGCTGGGTGTGGAGATCACCGACTCCGAATATGTCGTCGTTTCGATGAAGGTGATGACCCGGATGGGCACGGCCGCGCTGGACAAGCTCGGCGACGACGGCTTCTTCGTCAAGGCATTGCACTCGGTCGGGGCGCCGCTGGAGCCCGGGCAAAAGGACGTGCCATGGCCCTGCAATGACACCAAATACATCACCCACTTCCCCGAGACCCGCGAAATCTGGAGCTACGGCTCGGGTTACGGCGGCAACGCTCTACTGGGCAAGAAGTGCTATTCACTGCGGATCGCATCGGCGATGGCCCGCGACGAGGGCTGGCTGGCCGAGCACATGCTGATCCTCAAGCTGATCTCCCCGGAAAACAAGGCGTACTACTTCGCCGCCGCGTTCCCGTCGGCGTGCGGCAAGACGAACCTCGCCATGCTGCAGCCGACAATCCCGGGCTGGCGCGCCGAGACACTCGGTGACGACATCGCCTGGATGCGATTCGGTAAGGACGGCCGGCTGTATGCGGTCAACCCCGAGTTCGGTTTCTTCGGGGTGGCTCCGGGCACCAACTGGAAGTCCAACCCCAACGCCATGCGCACCATCGAGGCGGGCAACACCGTGTTCACCAACGTCGCGCTCACCGACGACGACGACGTGTGGTGGGAGGGCCTGGAGGGCGAGCCGGATCACCTGATCGACTGGAAGGGTCGGGACTGGATCATCCGCGAGACGGAAACCAAGGCCGCACACCCGAATTCGCGGTACTGCACGCCGATGTCGCAGTGCCCAATTCTGGCGCCCGAGTGGGATGATCCGCAGGGTGTGCCGATCTCGGGCATCCTGTTCGGCGCCCGCCGCAAGACCACGGTGCCGTTGGTCACCGAGGCGCGTGACTGGCAACACGGCGTGTTCATGGGAGCCACCATGGGCAGCGAGCAGACCGCGGCCGCCGAGGGCAAGGTCGGCACCGTGCGCCGCGACCCGATGGCCATGCTGCCGTTCCTGGGCTACCACGTGGGCGACTACTTCCAGCACTGGCTCGACCTCGGCAAGAACTCCGACGAGTCGAAGCTGCCGAAGGTGTTCTTCGTCAACTGGTTCCGTCGTGGCGAGGGGGGCAAGTTCCTCTGGCCGGGCTTCGGCGAGAACAGCCGGGTGCTGAAGTGGATCGTCGACCGCATCGAGCACAAGGCGGGCGGTCAGGAGACGCCGATCGGCATCGTTCCGGCCGTCGACGATCTCGACCTGGACGGACTGGACGTCGACGCAGCCGACGTGGACAAAGCGCTTGTGGTCGACGCGGGCGAATGGCGCAAGGAACTGCCGCTGATCGAGGAGTGGTTCGAGTTCGTCGGCGATAAGCTGCCCACCGGCGTCAAGGACGAGTTCGAGGCGCTCAAGCAGCGACTGGCCGAGTCCGACTGATCCCACTGGCCGCCGGAGGGTAGCCACATCCGCGACATCGGTCGTCCGAACTATCTTTTACGGCCACCCTGATCAGCGAATTTGATGCGCGGCTGGCGTTCGATCGGTAGCCGGGCTATGTTGCTGCACGGCCGTGCGACGGGTAACTTGTCGAAGCGGGGGTCGCAGACACGGCCTCGGTTCGACTAGGCCGGCGAGGTGTACGTGACGACCAGCGCCCGTGACGCTGCGAAGTCGACAGTTACCTCTACTTCGGGGACGCTGTTCCGCTCCCTCGCGATCGTCGTCGTCATCATCTGCCCCGCATTGGTGCTGCGCGTCCTTGGCATCCAGCCGAGCCCGATTCTGGGCCTTATCGCTTACGGTGCCGCCGTGGTCGCGGCCAGTTTCCTGCTGGCATGGGCCGCCGAAGCCGCCCAAATCGACGTCTCCGGCAGCCTGGCCGTGGCCGTGCTGGGCGTCATCGCGGTGCTGCCCGAGTACGCCGTGGACCTCTACTACGCCTACACCGCCGGCCATGTGCCCGAGTACACCCAGTACGCGGCGGCGAACATGACCGGCTCGAATCGGCTGCTGATGGGCGTCGGCTGGCCGGTCGTCGTCCTGGTCAGCGTGCTGGTGGCGCGACGGGCCACCGGACGAAAAGTCGACGGACTCGAACTCGACGCGAGCAACCGGGTGGAGATCGGATTCCTGATGATCGCCGGGGTGGTCGCGTTCGTCATCCCCGCGACCGGCCGCATCCACCTCGCCTTCGGCGTGGCATTGCTGGCCTGGTTCGGCTTCTATCTGTACAAGCTGACCCGGGGCGAGGTCGAAGAGCCCGAGTTGGTCGGCACCGCCGCGGCGCTCGGCGCGCTCCCCGACCGGGCGCGCCGGATCACCGTGTCGGCGCTGTTCATCCTTGCAGCCTCGGTGATCGTGGTATGTGCAAAACCGTTCGCCGACAACCTGATCGACGCCGGTACGCAACTGGGCATCGACCGCTTCCTGCTGGTGCAGTGGCTGGCGCCGCTGGCGTCGGAAGCGCCGGAGTTCATCATCGCGACTATCTTCGCCGCCAGGGGTAAGGGCGCGATCGCGATCGCGACGCTGATCTCGGCGAAGGTGAACCAATGGACCCTGCTCATCGGGTCCTTGCCGGTGGCGTACATGCTCGGCGGTGGAGGCCCCACGATGCACCTGGACGGCCGCCAGATCGAAGAGATCCTGCTCACCGCCGCCCAGACGTTGATGGGTGTGGCGTTGCTGCTCGGCCTGCGATTCCAGCGCTGGGCGGCCTGGGCGCTGCTCGGCCTGTTCATCGTGCAGTTCCCGACCACCTCGACCGAAGGGCGCCTGCTGCTCAGCGCGGTGTACGGAGTGATCGCCGTCGTTGCGTTGGTACGCAATCGCCGCCAGCTGCCCGCGACCCTGTCGGCACCGTTCGCCGGTCGGGCCAAGCGGCACGGCGGGCACCCGCATCCGCTGCCGGAACAGGCGCACGCGCAGTAACGCACAGCCGCTTGGGATACCCTTGACAGCTGTCAAGTTTGGCGGCGGTACAGTCTGCGCATGCAGATTCGCGAGCATCTTGGCGCCGACAAACCCGCCATCATCCTCTACCCGGCCGGCACAGTCGTCACCTTCGACGAGTTGGAGGCCCGCGCCAACCGATTGGCGCACTACTTCCGGCAGGCCGGCCTGGTTGAGGGCGATGCCGTCGCGATTCTGATGGAGAACAACGAGCACATCCACGCAATCATGTGGGCGGCCCGGCGCAGCGGCCTGTACTACGTGCCGATCAACACCCACCTGACCGCGGCAGAGGCCGCGTACATCATCGACAACAGCGCCGCCAAGGCGATCGTCGGCTCGGCAGCGCTGTGCAAGACCTGCGAAAACCTCGCCGAGCAGCTGCCCGGCGGTCTGCCTGAGCTGCTGCTGATCGCAGATCATGACCTCGACGGCTGGCAGCGTTACCCTGAATGCGTTGCCGGCCAACCGGATACGCCGATCAACGATGAAGTCGAAGGTGATCTGCTGCAGTACTCGTCGGGCACCACCGGCCGGCCCAAGGGCATCAAACGGGAGCTGCAGCACGTCTCACCCGCCGACGCGCCGGGCATGATGTCGGCGCTGGTCGGATTCTGGATGCACCCGGACGCTGTCTATCTCAGCCCGGCGCCGCTCTACCACACCGCGCCGTCGGTGTGGTCGATGAGCGTGCAGGCCGGCGGTATCACGACGGTCGTCTTGGAGAAGTTCGAGCCCGAAGGCTGCCTTGACGCCATCCAACGGCACCGGGTCACACACGGACAGTTCGTTCCGGCCATGTTCACCCGGATGCTGAAACTGCCTGAGGCGGAACGTAATTCGTACGACTTGTCGAGTCTGCAGCGGGTCATGCACGCCGCGGCGCCGTGCCCGGTGGAGATCAAGAAACAGATGATCGACTGGTGGGGGCCGATCGTCGACGAGTACTACGCGTCCTCGGAAGCGATCGGGTCGACGTTGATCAGCGCCGACGAGTGGCTGGCGCACCCCGGGTCGGTGGGCAAACCGATGATGTGTCAGATCCACATCCTCGACGAGGACGGCAACGAGTTGCCACCGGGCCAGGCCGGCGAAATCTATTTCGAGGGTGGGTTTTCCTTCGAGTACCTCAACGACGCGGAGAAGACGGCGTCCTCCCGCGACAGTCACGGTTGGACGACCGTCGGCGACGTCGGCTACCTGGATGAGGACGGCTACCTCTATCTGACCGACCGCCGCCACCACATGATCATCAGCGGGGGCGTGAACATCTATCCGCAGGAGGCCGAGAACCTCCTCGTCACCCATCCGAAAGTGCTTGACGCCGCCGTGTTCGGCATTCCCGACGACGAGATGGGCCAAAGCGTCAAGGCCGCGGTGCAGACCGTCGACCCGGCCGACGCCACCGCAGAATTCGGCGACGAGCTACTCGTTTGGCTGCGAGACCGGTTGGCGCACTACAAGTGTCCGCGGTCGATCTCGTTCGAGGCGCAGCTGCCGCGTACCGACACCGGCAAGCTCTTCAAACACGAATTGATCAAGAAGTATTCGGAGTGACGCTACGCATCGTCGACGTGTCGGAGCCGGACTCCGACATCGACGCTGCACCGTGCACCGCTCCGGTGGTGGCCGTCGGACCGCTCGACGATGCATCCGAATTCTGGCTTCAACAAGCAACTTTCACGCTGACCGAGGATGACACGGACGACCGCAGGGCAATCACGGTCCCTTCGATCGAGTCGGCGGTCGCCGAACTGGCCGCGCGGATCGACCGCTGGCCGCAGGCCGCTGCGGTCTGCGACGATGTGCTGCGGTCGGTGGATCCGAGGGGCCCGACGCTGGCCGGTGTGGTGACCGAATCGCTGGCCTATTCCACACTGCAGGCCGGCGCGGAGTTCGCCCGGTGGCTGGCGGAGCGCGGCCCGGCTCACATGCCCGACATCGCCGATCCGGTGCAAGCCCACCGCGACGGCAACACGCTGCGGATCGCGTTCAACCGGCCGCAACGCCACAACGCGTTCTCCACCGATGCCCGCGCCGCCCTGCTGGAAGCTTTGACGGTGGCGCGACTCGACCCGTCGGTCGACGAGCTGGTGCTGACCGGCAACGGGCCGTCGTTCTGCAGTGGTGGGGATCTCGACGAGTTCGGCACGTTCACCGACCCGGCGAGCGCACACCTGGCCCGAACCCGATACAGTCCAGCGCTGTTGCTCGACGCGCTGACCGCGCTGCTCGGGCAGGCATGCCGCGCCGAAGTGCACGGGCAGGTGCTGGGCAGTGGATTGGAGATGGCCGCGTTTTGTGGGCGGGTCGAGGCGGCAGCGGATTCGGTTTTCGGGCTGCCCGAATTAGGCCTCGGTTTGATTCCGGGCGCCGGCGGCACGGTCAGCGTGACACGACGGATAGGTCGTTGGCGCACAGCTTATTTGGTGCTGAGCGGTCAGACTCTGGATGCCGATACGGCGTTGGCGTGGGGTCTGGTGGATTCGAAAACCAGCGGATAAGTGCCGGTTCGCCCAGGGCATCCTCGGTGAGGTGACGCAGTCGACGTATTTGAGGTTGCTGTAAGCCGGTATGCGGCCGCCGCGGATTCGGCTACTTCGCGGCAGTAATGTGCCGATTTTCTCCGACATTCACCAGACATCCCCTAACCCTCGCCAGATTAGGCTGAACCAATGACCGGGCCGACATCCATCGCAATCAGCCTGACCGACAACGAGCGCGAGTTCGCGCTGACCGTGCTCGGCGAGTTCGGCGGCCCTGCGAGCTACACACCTTTTCCGATCAAGATCCTGGGGATATCAACCTCGGATGAATTTGACGAATTGCTGACGCGGCTGAGGAAGATGATCTGGAACCGAGGGCCCATGCCCGCCATCGACTGGGCGCGCGCAATTGCTCATCGAGACGTGTTGGGCAAGCAATCTCATTGGGTCGGGCCTGGACTACGGCACAGGCGGGGACGAGAAAGCACTTCCGTTGCTGCGCTCAATCCAGCGGAAGCTGGCCCGTTATCCCCTGGCATCTACGTTGTTCCCCGACAACGGGGGCCGTCGTACCTACGCCGAAACCCACCCATCCACGCGCGAACAACAGCGATGACCGGTTTCGGAACCCGCCGAGTGGGCACTTATCGCTCATATTTCGCGAAAAGCCGTGTCATAACTGGCCACTCGGCAAGCCGTTAGATTCCGCCGCGGGACACCAGCTGTGCGGCGATCACGTTCCGCTGGATCTCGTTGGTGCCCTCGCCGACGATCATCAGCGGGGCATCGCGGAAGTAGCGCTCGACGTCGTATTCGGTGGAATACCCGTAGCCGCCGTGGATGCGCACGGCGTTCAGCGCGATCTCCATCGCGACCTCCGAGGCGAACAGCTTGGCCATCCCGGCCTCCATGTCGCAGCGTTCGCCGCTGTCGTAGCGCTCGGCGGCGTAACGGGTCAGCTGGCGGGCAGCGGTCAACTTGGTCGCCATGTCGGCCAGATAGTTGCCGACCGACTGGTGCTTCCAGATCGGCTGGCCGAAGCTCTCGCGCTGCTGTGCATAAGCCAGCGCATCATCAAGGGCAGCGGTCGCCACACCCAAGGCGCGCGAAGCCACCTGAATACGGCCGGTCTCAAGGCCTTTCATCATCTGCGAAAAGCCCTTGCCCGCTTCGCCGCCCAGAATCGCCGATGCCGGCACTCGATAGTCGTCGAACGACAGCTCACAGGTTTCCACACCCTTGTAGCCCAACTTGGGCAGGTCGCGTGACACCGTGAGTCCCGGGCCGTGCTCCACCAGCAGCACCGAGATGCCTTGGTGGCGCGGCTTTGCCGACGGATCGGTCTTGCACAGCAGCGCGATCAACCCCGACCGGCGGGCGTTGGAGATCCACGTCTTCGAACCGTTGACGACAAGACCGTGGGCGCCGTCGGAGCCATCAGTCAGCGCCGTGGTCGACATGTTCTGCAGATCGCTGCCACCGCCGGGCTCGGTGAGCGCCATCGTCGCGCGCACCTCACCGGTGGCCATCGTCGGCAAGTAGTGCCGCTTCTGCTCCTCGGTGCCGAACAAGGCCAGCAGCTTGGCCACCACCGTGTGCCCGCCCATCGCGCCGGCCAAGCTCATCCAGCCGCGGGCCAACTCCTGGGTCACCAGCACGTAGCACGGCATCGACACCGGCGTGCCGCCATACTCCTCAGGAACGGCCAGCCCGTAGATACCGATGCGCTTCATCTGCTCGATCCACGCTTCGGGATACTCGTTGGCATGCTCCCGCTCACGGACCGTCGGTTTGACCTCTTTGTCGACGAACTGACGCACCGTCTCGACCAGCATCGCTTCGTCGTCGTTGAGTCCCGTACTCATGCTGTCATCGTGGCACGCCGGTGAGGCGGGCCACGATGACCGTCGGCCCCTATTTCGACGAACTGCACGCCGGCCAGGTCTTCGCCGGCGCGCCCGCGATGACGCTGACGCCCGGGCTGGCCGCCGTGCACCAGAGCATCCTCGGCGACCGGTTGCGGTTGCCGCTGGACGCCGAGCTGTCGGCAGCGGTCACCGGGCTGCCCGCCCCGCTCGCTCACCCGGGTCTGGTATGCGACGTCGCCATCGGCCAGTCGACGCTGGCCACCCAGCACGTCAAAGCCAACCTGTTCTACCGCGGGCTGGTGTTCTACCGTTTCCCGGCGATCGGCGACACCCTGTTCACCCGGACCGAGGTCGTGGGGTTGAAGAAGAATTCGGCCAAGCCGGGCAGGGCGCCCACCGGGCTGGTGGCGTTGCGGATGACCACCATCGACCAAGTCGATCGGCTAATCTTGGACTTCTACCGCTGCGCGATGCTGCCGCTGAGTTCGGCCGCCGGGCCCGACGACGCGGACCACGCCGACGACCTGTCGAAAGTCGGTGCCGACCTGGCCGCGCCGCCATCGGCTGTCGACGAATGGAACGCCGGGGTGTTCCGCGAGCGCATTCCCGGACCGCATTTCGACGCGGACCTGGCCGGATCGGTATTGCACAGCAGCGCCGACTTGGTCAGCAGTGCGCCGGAACTGGCTCGTCTCACCTTGAACATCGCTGCGGTCCATCATGATTCACGTATCGGCGGGCGTCGATTGGTCTACGGCGGACACACCATCGGGCTGGCGCTGGCGCAGGCCAGTCGGCTGTTGCCGAACTTGGCGACGGTGCTGGGCTGGCAATCCTGCGACCACACCGGTCCGGTGCACGAGGGCGACACCCTGTATAGCGAGCTGCACATCGAGTCCGCTGAGCCGACCGACAATGGCGGGGTCCTGGGATTGCGATCGCTGGTCTATGCCGTCAGCGACGCGCAGGATGAGCCGCGACAGGTGCTGGACTGGCGTTTCACCGCGTTGCAGTTCTAAGCCGCTGACCGGCGGCGCGCACAATGAGTGTGTCGTGCGGGGTGGAAAGCCTTCGGGTTGTCTGTGGATGAGAGCGCTGTGTGCCAGACAAACACTCTCTGACGGGGGCCCAAAGAGTGTCGCATTCACCGTGATTGGCGGCGCCGCTGGATGTACGCTGCGCAGCGTTAGATCTTCAGCCGCGAGGATCGGGGTTCGCTGTGCGAATCGTTGTCGACCTGAACCGCTGCCTGGGGTATGCGCACTGCGTGCCGCTGGCGCCGGAGGTGCTCAAGCTCAGCGGCGAAGAGGCTCTCACCTACGACCCCAACCCCGACGACGGCCAGCGCTTGCGGGTGCTGC
>DASQRI010000722.1:0-14651 GCA_035642975.1 Mycobacterium sp. | reverse complement strand
CACAGGATGTTGTTCTCCCGACAGAATCGGGTGATGTCGTAGACCACCAGGAAATAGCCCGGAAACGTCAGTTGCGCAATGATTTCCAACTCGCGCTCGATCTGGGCGTACGCTTGCCGGGCTTGGGCTCGCGGCCCGTAGCGGCGCTGGGCACCCGCCATCGCCAGCTCGCGCAACCAGCTGTCCTCGGTTGAGCCGGGCGGTACATCTGGGAACGGCGGCAGCTTCGGGGCAATGAGCGCCAGACCGAATGCGCACTGCTCGCCGAGGTCGGCCGCGGCGGTCACCGCGTCGGGACACTGGGCGAATAGCCGTGCCATCTCCTCACCGGAGCGAAGATGCGAACCGCCTAGTGGGGCCAGCCAGCCGGCGGCCTCGTCCAGCGACTGTCTGGCGCGTATCGCACCCATGGCCATCGCCAGTCGGCGCCGCGACGGCGCGGCGAAATGCGCGCCGGTGGTCGCAACGCTACTGAGCCCGAATCGCATGGCCAATGCGGCTAATTCGGCGTTGATTTCGTCGTCGAGTGGACAGCCGTGATGCGTCAGCTCGACACTGACCCGGCTAGAGCCGAACCGGTCCACCAGGTCGGTCAACGCCGCCGCTGCCGCATCCGGTCCGCCGGTGGCCAGCGCACGGCGGACATGACCTTTCCGGCAACCGGTCAAGATGTGCCAGTGCCCACCCGCCGCATCGGTAAGCGCATCGAAGTCGAAACGCGGCTTGCCTTTCTCGCCGCCGGCCAGATGCGCCGCGGCCAGCTGCCGCGACAACCGCCGATAGCCTTCCGGACCGCGGGCCAGCACCAGCAGATGCGGGCCCGCCGGATCGGGGTCATCGGTCCTGGCACCGGATCCCAACGACAGTTCGGCGCCGAAAACCGTACGCATGTCCAATTCCGCGGCCGCTTCCGCGAACCGCACCGCCCCGTAGAGGCCGTTGTGGTCGGTCAGCGCGATGGCCCGCAGATCCAGCCGCACCGCCTCTTCGACCAGCTCCTCCGGCGCGCTGGCCCCGTCGAGAAAGCTGTACGCCGAATGCGCGTGCAACTCGGCATACGGGATCGACGAGCGAATCGTCCGGCCCTCGTCCGGCGGCTGGTACGCCACGCGCTTGCGCGACGACGGCACGTCATCCGCCGGTCCCCACACCGATGGCGTGCCGGAACGGCGCGGCTTACCGGCGAGCACCCGCTCCATCTCCGCCCAGCCCGGCGGCCCATTGCTCCAACCCACGCCGCCAGTCTATCGAATGTATGTTCGATTAATCAACGCCGGTCTCGCGAGTCCGCGGCGCAACGATTCACGGTCAAAAGTCACCAAAAATGTTGCGGGACAGCTAGCATTCGCGAACCGTCTCCAACTACGTTGCCACACAATCGACGTCAGTTGTTTACATGAATTAATCTTGCCGCCACCACTGACCGGTGGTCACCGCCGATACTCGAACGTAATCCCAGCAGTGAAACGGCGGTGATGAGTCGTGGAGCAACTCAATGCGCTCGACGCGGGTTTCCTCATGGCGGAGGACTCGGACCGTAACGTGAGTTTGGCGATCGGCGGAATCGCGATCATCGATGGTGCCGTGCCGACCTACGACGAGTTCAAAAGCATTCTGGCAGAACGTATCCAAGCAATACCGCGGTGCACGCAGCTGCTACGCACCCAACCCTTCGATGTCGGCGCGCCGAAGTGGGTCGAGGATCCGGGATTCGACCTCAGCCGTCACGTGCGCCGAGTCGCCGTTCCGTCCCCCGGCGATGACACCGAACTGTTCCGCGTTGTCGCCGATGTGCTGGAGCGCCGACTGGACCGGGATCGCCCGCTGTGGGAATGCTGTGTGATCGAGGGTCTCAAGGGCAACCGCTGGGCGATCTTGATGAAGATCCACCACTGCATCGCCGACGGGATCTCGGCGACCCGCATCCTCACCGGACTCTGCGACGACATCGACGGGGATGCGTTCGCGCGTCCCCTCGTCACCAAGGCCACCAAGGCCACCAAGCGCACCGGCGCACGCACACATCTGCAGCCGGTCCCGGACCCCACGCCGCGCAGCAACCCGCTGGAGAACCTCTGGCGGACGGCCACCGGCATCACCGACATGGCTGTGCGCACGGTGAGCGGCGCGGCCGAAATCGCCGCTGGCTTGCTGCGGCCGACCGCCGGATCGTCGCTGGTGGGGCCGGTCACGGCGATGCGCCGCTACCGTGCGGTGCGGGTCCCGCTCGCCGACGTGGAACAGGTGTGCCGCAAGTTCGACGTGACGATCAATGACGTCGCGCTTGCGGCGATCACCGAGGGTTTCCGCTGCGTGATGCTGCGCCGTGGCGAGGAGCCCCGGCCGGACTCGCTGCGCACCCTGGTGCCGGTATCGGTCCGCTCCGCCGACTCGCTCGACAAGCCGGGCAATCGGCTCTCGGTCATGCTGCCCTATCTCCCTGTCGAGCAGGCCGACCCGATCCAGCAGTTGCGCGCGGTGCACAGCCGGCTGAGCCGGGCCAAGCAAGGCGGGCAGAAGCAGGCCGGCAACATGGCGGTGTCGGCGACCAGCTACATCCCGTTCATGTTGTCCTCGTGGCTAATTCGATTCCTCACCAGGCTGCCGCAGCGCGGCATCGTGACACTGGCCACCAATGTCCCGGGCCCACGGCGCGAGCTGGAGATGATGGGCCGCAAGGTGGCGCGCCTGCTGCCGATTCCGCCGATCGCACTGCAGTTGCGCACCGGCATCGCGGTGCTGAGCTACGCCGACGATTTGGTGTTCGGTATCACCGCCGACTACGACGCCGGAGCCGATATCGACGAGCTGGCCGACGGGATCAAAATCGCGGTGTCGCGGCTGGACATGCTCAGCCAGGACTCGATCTTGCTGTTCGCCAAGAAATCGGTCTGACTAACCTGGCTACCGGCGCCGCAACCGCGGGCACGGAAGGCAGGACAGCGAATTGTCGATCACGATCGACCCGCGCCGCCACGACGCGGTGCTGTTCGACCTCGACGACCCGACGGCCGACACCCCACTGGTGGACCGACTCAGCGACGCCGGCGTGCGCTCCCACCAAATCGATCGCACCAATCCAGGCGCCCCCGCGCTGATCGAGGCGGCGAACCGGCTGGCGGTACGACCGGGCCGATGCGCGGTCGTCACCTCGACCCAGGACGGTGTGACGGCGGCTCGGGCCGCCGGGTTCGCCTTGGTGATCGGGATCGACCCGACCGGACCCGGCGATGAGCTGCGCGGCCGCGGCGCCGACGCGGTAGTCGCCGACCCGCGCGAGATCCATGTGCGCACCGGGGACCGACGGATGTCCGAGCTGCCCGATGGGTTGGCAGCCCTCGACCTGGTGACCGAACGGCGCCCCGCGGTGTTCTTCGACTTCGACGGGACGCTGTCCGAGATCGTCAACGATCCCGACTCCGCCCGGTTGGCCGACGGTGCCGCCGACGCATTGACAGCGCTGAGCGCCCAGTGCCCGGTGGCGATTCTGAGCGGTCGCGACCTGGCCGATGTCCGGCAGCGGATCGGGCTGCCCGGCCTCTGGTATGCCGGCAGTCATGGTTTCGAGCTGACCGGACCCGACGGCGCACACCACCAGAATGCCGAGGCGGCGGCGAGTGTCCCGGTGCTGGCGCAGGCGGCCGCCGAGCTAGCCGACGAGCTCGGTGATATCCCGGGTGTGGTGGTGGAGCACAAGCGGTTTGGCGTTGCGGTGCACTACCGCAACGCCGAGCGTGACCGCGTCGGCGAGGTGGCCGCGGCGGTTCGACGTGCCGGGCAGCGCACCGCGCTTCGCGTCACCACCGGCCGTGAGGTCATCGAGCTGCGGCCAAATATCGACTGGGACAAGGGAAAGACGCTGAATTGGGTGCTCGACTACATCCGCGATAACGAAGGATCGGGTCCGCTGTTGCCGATCTACCTCGGCGACGACATCACCGACGAGGACGCGTTCGACGCGGTGCACGACGACGGTGTCGCGATCCTGGTGCGGCACAGCGACGACGGGGACCGCGCAACCGCCGCCCAGTTCGCGTTGGACAACCCCGACCGGGTTCGTGAATTCACCGGGCGGCTGGCGCGTCAGATCGCTTCCTGATCACAGGATCGCTTGGGTTTGAAGCACTTTGGCGGCCAACTTGCCGCCCTCGCCGCGAACCTCGGTTTCGAGCACGATGACACGCTTTCCGATGTGCAGCGGCCGGCAGTGTGCCTTCAGCGTGCCGCTACGAGTGGCGGCGAGAAAATTGGTTTTGGATTCGATGGTCGCGGTTCCTCCCGCCCCCTCAGGAAGGTTCAGGAACGCACATATCCCGCCCGCCGAATCCGCCAGGGCCATGACGATCCCGCCGTGCAACACGTCGTTGCCGGTGCACAAGTGCGGGGCCCAATCCAGGCTCAGCACCACCTCGTCCGGGCCGGCGGCGTCCGCAGTGATGCCCAGCGTCAAGCACAGCGGGACTTGGGCGTGAATCATTTCCGTTGCGGCGGCGTCGGTCATCGGATCACTTTCGTAGTGCGTGCAGCGCCTCAGCGGTTTCCGCGTCGGCGGGATAGAACGACTCGATCGCTACTTCGGCGACCGTGACATCAAGCGGCGCGCCGACGATCGCGGTCATGCTGAAGAACGCCAACTCCCGGTCGCCGTGACGCAGGCGCAGCGGCACCGCGACGTCGATGGGTTCGGGACGCTCGGCCACACCGCCTGGATAGGACGACAGTTCGGCATGCAATTCGGCCAGCCGCGGGTCGCGGGTGGCCTGAACTTGGCGGTGCAGCCGCTCGAGGATATGCGCGCGCCACTCCGGAAGATTGGCGATCCGCGACGCCATGCCGTCGGGATGCAGCGACGCCCGCAACGCGTTCACCGGCGGCGTGAGCAGTGCGGGATCGCATCCGTCGGTGAGCACCGCGACGGCCGCGTTGGCGTCGAGCATTTCCCACCACCGGTTGACGACGAGCGCGGGGTACGGCTGGTGCCCGGTGAGGATTTGCCGCAGCGCGGTGCGAAGCCGGCTAAGTTCCGGTTCGTCGAGCGAGTGCTCGGGATAGGCCGGTGCGTACCCGCCGGCCAGCAGTAGCGCGTTGCGCTCGCGCAGCGGCACGTCGAGTTGCTCGCTGAGCCGCAAGATCATTCCCGGGGTCGGGCGCGATCGCCCGGTTTCGACGAAGCTCAAGTGCCGCGCGGACACCTCGGCCTGGATCGACAAGTCGAGCTGGCTTATTCGGCGACGTTCACGCCACTCGCGAAGCAGCTGGCCGACGGATGGCGTCGCCGGGGCACGCCGGGTCAGGGTCGTCACCGCCACGATGCTAGCCGCGATGGGTCATCGTCACGATTACCTACGGGGTAATCGTTGGCGCGACTGGGCCGTCAGCTGTCTTTGTCCTTCTTGCCCTTATCCTTCTTGTCTTTGGCTTTGTCTTTCTTGTCTTCGTGTCCCTTCTCGTCGTCGTGTTCGTCTTCTTCGTCGTGTTCGTGTTTGTCTTTGGCGTCGCTCTTGTCTTTGCCTTTGCCGGTTGCCAGTTCCAGAGTCGCCCAGTGACTCGGCGAGACGAAGACCGTCCACTTGCCGGCCTCGCGGCCCATTTTGACGACCCCGTTTTCGACTTCCCATTTGGTGCCGTCGTCGTAGTCGGTTTCTTGCCCGTCGCTGTACGTCAGTTTGAATGCCATGCCCGAGGCTGCCACGATGACGGCCCCGGTAAACCGGTTGCGGATTATTTGTTTGCGCGGCCGCGCGGTCAGGCCCGGTATTCCACGGCGCCGTCCTCGAGCACCAGCCGCGGGGCCTCATCTCCAGCGCCGTTGGCGCTCGAGGCTTCGGTGCGGAATACCGCTTTGCCGGCTTCGGTGCGCCAGATCGACGTGGTCAGCGTCTCGCCGGGGAACACCGGCTTGGTGAACCGCGCGTCGATCGCGGTGATCGCGGTGGCGTCGCCGTTGCCGAGTTCGGCGACCAAGGCCCGTCCGGAGAACCCGTAGGTGCACAGCCCGTGCATGATCGGCTTGGGGAAGCCCGCCAGCTCCTTGGCGAACCACGGGTCGCTGTGCAACGGATTGCGGTCGCCGGAAAGCCGGTAGATCAACGGCTGATCCTCACGGGTCGGCAGCGCGACGCGGGCGTCGGGCTCGCGATCCGGAATTTCCGGCGCGATGGGGCGCTGGCCCGGCTCTCCGCCGAAACCGCCCTCCCCGCGGATCACCAGCGTGGTAAGGGTTTCGGCGATCAGTGTCCCGGAGTCAGCGTCGGTGCCGCGGGCGCGCAGCATGATGATCGCGTTCTTGCCCTCGCCCTTGTCTTGGATGTCGGCCACCTCGGTGACCACCGAGAGCTTGCCTGCCGCGGGCAGCGGCGCGTGCAGCCGGACGCCCTGTGAGCCGTGTAAGAGCATGGCCCAGTTGAACGACCCGACCTTGCCGGCCGCACCGAACGCCGGGCAGCAGATCACCGCATAAGTCGGCAACACCTGCTGGGTGATGTCGTGGCTGTTTTCCGTGGTGAAGGACAGATCCTCGGTTCCGGCGCCGACACCGAGCGCGTAGAGCAAGGTGTCGCGGTCGGTCCATTCGAACAGCATCGGTTCGGTTGTCGCGCCGACGGCCTTCGGGTCGATCGCCATTCGGGTCTCCTCTTGATCGGTGTCAGTCGGGCAGCTCGGCCGGCCCCTTTTGGTCCCCGCCATTCCACCACTCGACGATGCGGTTAGGCGACGCCCGCCCGCCCGCGATTTCTTGACCCAACCCTGGCAAACGCTTCACACCGACGCCCTCGGCAGGGCAGGCTATCGCCATGCGCAACCGCACCCGCACCGTCATCTGGAAGGCTGCTGCCGTCCTCGCCGCGGTCATCGCCGTCGGCGCCTGCTCGGGAACACCGCACGTCCGCAGCATCACCTTGACGTTCATCCGGCACGCCGAGTCGCAGAGCAACGCCGCGCACGTCGTCAACACCGACATTCCCGGACCGGGTCTCAGTGAGGACGGTCAGGGCCAAGCCGAGCAGCTCGCCCACCAGCTGGCCCGCAACAACTTCGACGGCATCTACGCCTCGGACATGATCCGGACCCAGCAGACCGCGGCGCCGCTGGCCCAGGCACTCGGCAAGCGGGTCGAGATCCTGCCCGGGCTGCGGGAGATCGATGCGGGCAAGTACAACGACACGCCAATCGACAAGTCCGCTTCGACGTACCTAGTCGCACCAGCGGATTGGCTCAACGGCGACCGCCAGGACGCCGTGCCCGGGTCGATCAGCGGTAATGAATTCAACGATCAGTTCACCGCCGCCGTGCAGAAGATCTATGACAGCGGCAACAGCAAGCCGGTGGCATTCTCGCACCTCGAGGCGATCATGTATTGGACGTTGATGAACGTCAAAAACCCGAAGGACAGCCTGGCGACCAGCCATCCGCTGCCCAACCTCGGCCGTGTGGTGATCACCGGCAGCCCGGCGATGGGATGGTCGTTGGTCGACTGGGACGGGATTCGCGACTTCAGCTACTGACGGAGTCACCCGACGGTACGGTACTGGACAGTACTGGCTCGACGGCTCTATGGTTAGGCGCTGTGACCCCGACTGCCCTACCCGGTGCGGAACCCTCGCCGTGGTCGCCGCGCGAAACCGAGCTTCTCGACGTGACACTGCAGCTATTGCAGGAACACGGCTATGACCGGTTGACCGTCGACGCGGTGGCGGCCATGGCTCGCGCCAGTAAGGCAACCGTGTACCGGCGCTGGCCGTCGAAAGCCGAATTGGTTTTGGCCGCGTTCATCGAGGGCGTCCGCCAGGTCGCCGTACCACCGGAGACCGGGACGCTGAGGGGCGATTTGCTGCATATGGGAGAGGTGGTCTGCCAACAGGGCCAGCAGCACGCCAGCACCATTCGCGCGGTGCTCGTCGAGGTGTCGCGCAGCCCCGCGCTCAATGACGTGATGCAGCGCCAGTTCGTCGAGCAGCGAAAGGCCTTGATGGACCACATCCTCCAGCAGGCCGTCGACCGCGGCGAGATCAACCGGACTGCCATGAGCGACGAACTCTGGGACCTGTTGCCGCATTACCTGATCTTCCGGTCCATCTTTCCCGGCCGGCCGCCGACCCCGCACACCGTGCAAGCCCTAGTCGACGAGGTCGTCATCCCCCGCCTGACCCGAAACGCTTGCGGAAAGGCGAACGGGTGAAGGGCTTTTCACTCACCGGCCTGGTCAGACGGCGCTGGATGGTGCTGGTTGCCGTCGGGGTGGTCGCGCTGGCCGGGTTCGCCGTCTACCGGTTGCATGACGCCTTCGGCTCGCACAAGAACGCCTCGAATGCCAGCGGAGTTTCGAACGAGATCGTTCCGTTCAATCCCAAACACGTTGTCTATCAGGTCTTCGGCTCCCCCGGCACCACCGCAACCATCAACTACCAAGACGTCCATGCCGCCCCGCAGCGAGTCGACAACGCACCGCTGCCGTGGTCGTACACCATCACGACCACTGACCCGGCAGTCATCGCCAACCTGGTGGCGCAAGGCAACGGCAATACCTTGGGCTGCCGCATCATCGTCAACGGCGTCGTCAAAGACGAAAGGACCGTCAACGAATTGAACGCCTACACCTTCTGCCTGGACAAAGCCGGATGAGTAATCACAGCGATCATCGGCCCACCACCGCCCACACCATCCGCCGGCTTGCCGTGCCGATCCTGTTGTTCTGGGTGGCCCTGGCGGCCGTACCGAATATCCTTGTGCCGCAACTCGAAGAGGTCGGCAGGCTGCACAACGTTGGCCTCAGCTCCCCTGAGGCGCCGTCGTACCAGGCGTTCAAACACATCGGCAAGGTCTTCCACGAGTTCGACACCGACAGTTCGGCGATGATCGTGCTGGAAGGCGATAAGCCGCTCGGCGCCGACGCGCATAAATTTTACGACGCGCTGATCCACAAGCTGGAGCAGGACAAAAAGCACGTTCAGCACGTCCAGGATTTCTGGGGAGACACGCTGACGGCGGCGGGTTCGCAGAGCAGCGACGGCAAGGCCGCGTACGTTCAGCTTTTCCTGGCCGGAAACCAGGGCGAGGCTCAGGCCAATGAGTCCGTCGATGCCGTCCGCGCCACCATGGACCACATGCAGCCGCCGGCGGGCGTCAAGGCCTACCTCACCGGAGCGGCCCCGCTCATCGCCGATCAATTCACCGAGGGCAGCAAGGGTACCAACAAGGTCACCGCGCTCACCGTCGCGGTGATCGCGGTGATGCTGTTTTTCGTCTACCGATCGTTCGCCACCACGCTCCTGGTTCTTGCGACAGTCCTTATCGAGATGGCCGCGGCGCGGGGATTCGTTGCCTTTTTGGGGAATATCGGGATCTTGGGGTTGTCGACGTACGCGACCAACCTGCTGACGCTGCTGGTGATCGCCGCGGGAACCGACTACGCGATATTTTTCGTCGGCCGCTACCAGGAAGCGCGCCATTCCGGCGAAGACCGGGAAACCGCCTTCTATTCGATGTACCGCGGCACCGCTCACGTCGTCCTGGGCTCGGGTCTGACGGTCGCCAGCGCGGTCGCTTGCCTCAGTTTCACCCGGCTGCCCTATTTCCAGAGCCTGGGCCTGCCCGCCGCGATCGGCATCCTGGTGGCGCTGCTGGCCTCGCTGACGCTGGGCCCGGCCGTGCTGACCATCGCCAGCCACTTCGGTCTCTTCGACCCCAAGCGCGTGTTGCAGACCCGCGGCTGGCGTCGAATCGGCACCGCCATCGTCCGCTGGCCCGCGCCCATTCTGGTGGTCGCGATCGCCGTTGCGCTTATCGGTCTACTCGCCCTGCCCGGCTACAAAACCAGTTACGACACCCGCCCCTACATCCCGGCCACGGCCGCGGCCAATGTCGGATACACCGCTGCGGAGCGGCACTTTTCCCGCGCCCGGTTGGAGCCGGAGCTATTGATGATCGAGGCCGATCACGATTTGCGTAATCCGGCAGACATGCTCGTGCTGGACAAGGTGGCAAAGGGCGTGGTCCACATACCCGGGATCGCTCAGGTGCAGTCCATCACCCGGCCATTGGGAGCCCCGCTGGACCACAGTTCGATCGCGTTTCAGATCAGCCAGCAGAGCATCGGGCAAGTGCAGAACCTCAAGTACCAGATGGACCGCGCGCGGGACTTGTTGAGGCAATCCGCTGAACTGACCAAAACCATCGGCATCTTGCAGCAGCAGTACGCCCTGCAACAGCAGCTCGCCGCCGCCACCCACGACGAGACCCAAAAATTTCACGAAACCCTGGCGATCATTTCGGAAGTGCGAGACAAGCTCGCGAATTTCGACGACTTCTTCCGACCGGTGCACAGCTATCTCTACTGGGAAAAGCATTGCTATGACATCCCGGTGTGCTTTGCCATACGCAACACCTTCGAAGCACTGGACAGCATCGACCAGCTCACCGAGAAATTCGAAGACCTCACGACAAGCCTGGACAAGCTGGACGCGATCCAGCCGCAATTGGTGGGGTTGATCCCGCCCCAGATCGCCAGCCAGGAGATCAACCAGGAACTGGTGCTGAAAAACTTCGCCACCAACTCCGGAATCGCCAACCAGTCGAACTTCGCCAACGACAATCCGGCGGCGCTGGGGCAGGCGTTCGACAAAGCCAAGAACGACGACCTGTTCTACATACCGCCCGAGGTCTTCAGTAACCCCGACTTCAAACGCGGCCTGAAGTTGTTCATGTCACCCGACGGCAAAGCGGCGCGGATGATCATCACTCATGAAGGCGACCCGGCAGAGCCCGCGGCCATCTCTCACGTCGAACCGATCAAGCTAGCCGCGCACGAGGCCGTAAAGAACACGCCGCTGGCGGGCGCGAGCTTCTATCTCGGCGGCACCGCGTCGACCTACAAAGACATCGGCGACATGGAGAGTTACGACCTGCTGATCGTCACCATCGCCTCGCTGAGCCTGATCTTGTTGATCATGATGATCATCACCCGAAGTCTGATCGCCGCCATCGTGATCGTAGGTACCGTGGCGCTGTCTTTGGGCGCCTCGTTCGGGCTCTCCGTGCTGGTGTGGCAGTACATACTGGGCATCGAATTGTATTGGGTTGTACTGGCTTTGGCGGTCATCTTGCTGCTTGCCGTCGGATCCGACTACAACCTGCTGCTGATCTCCCGGTTCAAAGAAGAAATCCAAGCGGGACTCAAGACCGGCACGATCCGCGCGATGGCCGGCTCAGGCTCGGTGGTGACCGCTGCCGGTCTGGTGTTCGCGGTTACCATGTGCGGCTTTGTGTTCAGCGGTTTGCAGGTGCTCGGCCAGATCGGTACCACCATTGGCCTCGGCCTGCTCTTCGACACGTTGATCGTGCGGTCATTCATGACGCCGTCCATCGCCACGCTGCTTGGCCGCTGGTTCTGGTGGCCGCAACGAGTCCGCCCCCGCCCAGCCAGTTCAATGCTTCGGCCGTACGGCCCCCGCCCCGCGGTTCGTCAACTGCTGCTGTGGGACGACCCGGATGAGGCCGACACGGCGGTTACTTCCCGGTAGTAGACGAACGCGTCACAATGCGTTGACGATTGGCAATGCCGAGCGCACCATGCTCACATGCGCTATGTCGTTACCGGCGGTACCGGGTTTATTGGGCGCCGCGTGGTGTCCCGTCTTTTGGGCGCATACCCGGACGCCGAGGTCTGGGTAATGGTTCGTCGCCCGTCGCTTGGCCAGTTCGAACGCCTGGCCGAGCAGTGGGGTGAACGAGCAAAACCCCTGGTCGGCGACCTGGCCGAGCCCAATCTCGGGTTGACCGACGAGGCCTTCACCGAGCTGGGCAACGTCGGGCACGTGGTGCACTGCGCGGCGATCTACGACATCACCGCCCCCGAATCCGATCAGCGCATCGCCAACGTCGAGGGCACCCGCGCCGTGATCGGCCTCGCGCGCCGGTTGGACGCGACGCTGCATCACCTGTCGTCGATCGCGGTGGCCGGGGAATTCCGCGGCGAATACACCGAGTCCGATTTCGATGTCGGTCAGCAGCTGCCGACGCCGTATCACCAGACGAAGTTCGAGGCCGAGCTACTGGTGCGCGAAGCGACCGGCGTGCGCCATCGGATCTACCGTCCGGCGGTGGTGGTGGGTGATTCGCGCACCGGCGAGATGGACAAGATCGACGGACCGTATTACTTCTTCGGCGTGCTGGCCAAGCTCGCGGTATTGCCCCGGTTCACCCCGATCATGCTGCCCGACACCGGCCGCACCAACATCGTGCCGGTCGACTACGTCGTCGATGCACTGGTCGCCCTGATGCACGCCGACGGTCGCGACGGCCAGACTTTCCACCTGACCGCACCGAAAACCATTGGCCTGCGCGGCATTTACCGCGGGATCGCCGACGCGGCTGGCTTGCCGCCGCTGCGCGGATCACTGCCCCGGTCGGTTGCCGCGCCCGTGACGAAGGTGCGCGGACGGGCCAAGGTGTGGCGCAACATGGCGGCCACCCAACTCGGCATTCCCCCCGAGGTGCTCGACGTCGTAGACCTGGCACCCACATTCACCTCCGATCAAACACAGAACGCGTTGCACGGCACCGGAATTGCGGTGCCCGAGTTCAGCAGCTACGCACCTGCGCTGTGGCGCTACTGGGCCGGGCACCTGGATCCCGACCGGGCCCGCCGCGACGACCCGGAGGGTGCGCTGGTCGGGCGGCACGTGATCATCACCGGCGCGTCCAGCGGCATCGGCCGGGCATCGGCTATCGCGATCGGCGAACGAGGGGCGACGGTTTTCGCGCTCGCCCGCAACGCCGACGCGCTCGACGATCTGGTCGCGGAGATTCGCGCGAACGGCGGTCGGGCCTACGCCTTCACCTGTGACGTCACCGATTCGGGTTCGGTGGAACACACCGTCAAGGACATCCTGGGCCGCTTCGATCACGTCGACTACCTGGTGAACAACGCGGGCCGATCGATCCGGCGATCGGTGGTCAACCAAACCGACCGACTGCACGACTACGAACGGGTGATGGCGGTCAACTACTTCGGCGCGGTACGGATGGTGCTCGCGTTGCTGCCGCACTGGCGTGAGCGCCGGTTTGGTCACGTCGTCAACGTGTCCAGCGCCGGCGTGCAGGCACGCAGCCCCAAGTACAGTTCGTATCTGCCCACCAAGGCCGCGCTCGACGCGTTCTCCGAAGTGGTGGCCTCCGAAACACTTTCCGACCACATCACGTTCACCAACATCCACATGCCGCTGGTTGCCACACCGATGATCAAACCGTCCCGGCGGCTCAACCCGGTTCCGCCGATCACCGCCGAGCACGCCGCGGCGATGGTGGTGCGCGGGTTGATCGACAAGCCGCTGCGTATCGACACCCCGCTAGGCACCCTCGCCGAGGCCGGTAACTACTTCGTCCCCAAGTTGTCGCGGCGAATCCTGCACCAGCTCTACCTCGGTTACCCGGATTCGGCAGCGGCGCGCGGCGACGCGGCACCGAAAACCGGTGTGGAAGAGCAGTCACGTCAGCCGAAGCGTCCGACCCGTGCCGCCGTATCCCGCATGCGGGTACCCGGGCCGGTCAAGCGGGCCGTGCGGCTGCTGCCGGGAGTGCACTGGTAGCTCTTCCCGGTATCGTTGCCGCAGTGGCCGCCGCACCAGTTTTCGCCGACGTCGACACCGGTGTAGACGATGCCATTGCGCTGGTTTACCTGCTGGCAAGCCCGGACGCCGAACTGGTCGGCATCGCCTCGACCGGCGGAAACGTTGGCGTAGAGCAGGTCTGCGAGAACAACCTCGGCCTGCTCGACCTGTGCCGCATCGGCGGCGTGCCGATATCCAAGGGCCTCGATCACCCGTTGAACTCCCCCACCCTTCCCGCCGGGACGGTCCATGGCCCGCGAGGTCTGGGATACGCCGAATTGCCGCCCAGCGATCGGCAGCTTTCCGGCGACGATGCCGCGACCGCGTGGGTCAAGGCGGCCCACCAGCATCCGGGCGAGCTGATCGGCCTTGCGACCGGGCCGCTGACCAACCTGGCGTTGGCCCTGCGCAAGGAACCTGCGCTTCCGACGCTGCTGCGCCGGTTGGTGATCATGGGCGGCGCCTATGACTACCGCGGCAACACCAATCCGGCGGCGGAGTGGAACATCGCCGTCGACCCCGAGGCGGCAGCCGAGGTGTTCGCCGCCTGGTCTCCCGAAGCAACGGAAGCTGCCGGGCCGCAATCGCTTCCAATCCTGTGCGGCTTAGACATCACGCGGAACATCTCGATCACACCGGACATCCTTGTCCGGCTGGCAGCCGCGGCGGACTCGACAACGACCGCAATGAGCGTCGACGACGAACGCGGCACCAGGTCGTCGGCGTCGAATCCGTTGATCCGAGTGATCGAGGATGCGACGCGGTTCTACCTGGAGTCCTACCACGATCTCGGTCACGGTTATCAAGCGCACCTGCACGATCCGTTGGCGGCGGCGGTGGCGCTGGACCCGCAGGTGGTCGACACCCGGCAAGCAACCGTGGACGTCGAGTTGACGGGTACGCTCACCCGCGGCATGACGGTGACCGATTGGTCGGGACGCTGGGGTCGAAAGCCCAACGCGCTGATCGGCGTTGGTGTGGACTCGACGGCGTTCTTCGACCGGTTCGTCGAGCGGGTCGGACCGTTCGCCGGTCGGCTGGGCT
>DASQRI010000721.1:0-3237 GCA_035642975.1 Mycobacterium sp. | reverse complement strand
CGTGCCACAATATTGAGAAACGTTGAACAACAAGAGAACGCCAAAACAGAAGATGCATTGGGGAACGTACTGTTTGTCGACGTCTCGGAATGCCAAGTGCCGGTGACTGACTCATATCTGTACCGCTAGGTCCGCGAGATCTGGGACCAGCTGCCGACATAAGGTCCGATCAGGACTTTTGCGCAGACACGAAAACCGTTGGTGGCAACACGTCGTCGCCAGGCACATCACGTCCGTAACGGGTCAGCAGCTCGGCCATGGAGATCGCCGACGCGTCCCAGCCGTGTTCGCCCAGCCAATCGGTCACCTCGGTGCGCTCCTCGGGGTACCAGAGGTCTTCGACGTCGGGCACCTCGGCGTCTAGCACCCGAGCCGCCGCGGCGCGCATCCGTTGGCTCTGCTCACGCTGGTGGGCCAACAGATCGGGATTCAGCGCACTCTTCGCGGGTGCGTTCGTCGCCAGCCGACTGCCGGACGGACTCAGCGAGTTGATCCGCTCGAACAGCAGATCCTGCGCCTGGGCCGGCAGGTAGCGCAGTAGCCCCTCGGCCGACCACACGCTCGGTCGGGATGCGTCAAAGCCCGCTTCCTGCAATGCCGTTGGCCAGTCCTGCCGCAGGTCTACCGCGACGCTGACCAGTCGCGACGTCGGCTGTGCGCCGCGGTCCTGCAAGGTGCTCGATTTGAACTCCAGCACCTTCGCCTGATCGAGCTCGTAGACCGTGGTCCCGTCCGGCCACGGTAGCCGCCACGCGCGTGCGTCCAAGCCGGCCGCCAGGATCACCACCTGCCGAATGCCTGAGGACACCGCGTTGAGGAAGAACTCATCGAAGTAGGCGGTCCGCACCGCCATGAAGTCGATCATCACCTGCATATGAGCCCGCAGGTCCGGAGCAACTTCGGTCAACTCGGCCGACAACCTGGGATCGGCCGTCAGGCTCCACATGCCGTCACCGGCGGCATCGAGAAACGCCCGCGCGAACGGATCCTGGATCAGCGGGTTCTCACTTTCCGTCTCGGCGGCGCGGGCCGCAGCCACCCCGAGCGCTGTCGAGCCCACACTCTCGGTGATGTCCCAGGAATCGTTGTCGGTGCGCGGCATGTTTGTTCCTCCGATCTACAGTCAGCATCGGACAGTACGCTCGTCGGCTGTGAGGAAGCTGGGCCGACCATTGGTGTTCGGCGGCCTCATCATTCGGGCGGCAGACGATTCGCGGCGATCCACTGGTCCGCTCGACGTTTAGACGCGCGCGACAGCCATCCGTCTTGTATGAGCTCGGTCAGTTCCGTTCTGTCCACATCGGCTAACCGGCCGGCGCGTATCAGCACCGACGGATGGTCGTCGAACCGACCGGTGGTGAAAAACGGCAAGCGGGGATCCTGCACGAGCGCCAACTTCTCGCTCTCGGATTCCACCCAGATCATGATCACGTCGGCGAACCACTCGCCGGTATCAGGGTCCGCGGCGTCGGGTTGCGGGGTGCGGAAGAAGACGAACGACTTGCCGCCGACCTGGTAGATCGCGTTGCCCTTGGGCCCCTCGATGCGCTTGGTGTACGGCATGCCGGCGGCGATCTCATGGACGTCGCTCAGCCGAGCCGGTCGGTCCGCCATATCTCTCGTGACGGTCGCTAGCGCGGCGGAGCCGGGCGCAGCGGGCCGTCACCGGTCGTCAACTGCTGCAACAGTTCCGCCATCGGAGGCATGATCGCCTGCAACCCTTTGAACGGGCGCATCATCACCTTGAACGACACGATCTGCTCGTCGTCGTTCCAGTGGATCATGTCGATCCCGTTGACGTAGCTGCCGTTGACGGTGGCCGCGAACTCCAGTATCGCCGAGCGCTCGGAGTACCACTGCTCGACGTAGTGAAAATCGGTATCGCCGAACAGCTTTGCGGCCGCCTTGAGGTATTTCGCGGTCAGCGCTTTGCCTTCTTGCGGGCTGAACACGGCCGGCGAGTAGAACACCGCGTCGTCGGCCAGCAGAGCGTCCAAGTCGTCGGTGCGGCCGGTCTCGATGATCGAGATCCAATGGTCGATCACGGGTGGCGTCATACCACGATCCTGCCAGATTCGCGCCCTGCGGTAGCTTCACCATCGTGGAGCAGCTAGCGGCCCCTGACGGCCTCGCCGAGTGGATGTCGCAGCAGGGGCTGGGCGAAGGCCCGCTGGAGCACGTCTCGAGGATCAGCGGCGGAACGCAGAACATCATGTTGCGGTTCACCAGATCGGGCCGGCCCTATGTGTTACGCCGCGGGCCGAAGCACCTCCGGCCGCGCAGCAACGTGGTGATCATGCGCGAGACCGAGGTGCTGGCCGCGCTGGCCGGGACCGACGTGCCGCATCCGCACCTGATCGCCAGCTGCGCCGACACCGGAGTGCTCGGCGACGCGGTCTTCTATCTGATGGAGCCCGTCGACGGGTTCAACGCCGGCGAGGAATTGCCCGAGCCACATGCCGTCGACCCCGCGATGCGATTCCAGATGGGACTGTCCATGGCCGACGCCCTGGCCAGGCTGGGGGCGGTCGACTACGCCGCCGTCGGACTCGGCGATTTCGGCAAGCCGGCGGGATTTCTGGAACGCCAAGTGCCGCGGTGGCTTTCGGAATTGGAATCCTATCAGGAGTTCGAAAACTATCCCGGCCCAGACATTCCCGGTGTCGATGACGTCGCGAGCTGGCTCGAACAAGGCCGGCCGTCGGTGTGGACGCCGGGCATCATGCACGGCGACTACCACGCCGCGAACGTGATGTTCTCCCGAACTGGTCCTCAGGTCGTCGCGATCGTCGACTGGGAGATGTGCACCATCGGCGACCCGTTGCTGGATCTGGGCTGGCTGCTGGCCACCTGGGGGCAGTCCGCCGCGTTCGGCGGCGCGCTCTTCGAAGAGGGTGGAATGGCCGGCACCGACGACCTGGTGGATCAGTACGCTCGCAACACCAAACGCGACCTGACGCACATCACCTGGTACACCGTGCTGGCATGCTTCAAGCTCGGCATCGTCCTGGAGGGCACCCTGGCCAGGGCCAGTGCCGGTAAAGCCCCGAAGGAAGTCGGCGAATTACTGCATGCGGCAACGGTGCAGTTGTTCGAGCAGGCGCTGACGCTGATGGACACCGCATGATCGACTTCGAGATACCCGCGGACACCGCGGCGCTGCGCGACGAGATCCGTGCGTTCGTCACCGAGCAGATCGTGCCGTACGAGGCCGATCCTCGCCTCACCCGGCACGGC
>DASQRI010000720.1:0-5823 GCA_035642975.1 Mycobacterium sp. | reverse complement strand
GGGCCTGTGCGAAAGCAACGGCGTCTGCATGGGCATCATCCCGGAGGTTTTTCAGCTCGAGGATGACGACACGCTGACTGTGCTGCAAGACGAAGTGACGCCGGAGAACGAAGAGCAAGTGCGCGACGCGGTTCGTCAGTGTCCGCGGCAGGCCATCTCGATCAGCGAATAGCGGAGCACCCGAGAGCCCCGTTGAGATAAGCCATTTCACTCAGCGGTCTCGGCGCGTACACAAGCACGTCGGCGCTTGCTCGTTTGCTGGTCATCGGGCTGGTCAGAGCGGGTTCAAACGCGGCGCGAGGCGCCTGGGCGGTGTTAAATCAGACCGTGGTCGATACCGAAGAACGAGTCGAGCCCGTCCACCATCATCGAATCGTCGAGCGTCGCCTGCGCAGACATCACCGAGGCGACTCGCACCGGCTGACCGCACTCGGCGGTATCTCCGCAATGTCGCTGGACGCGTTATCCAGCGTCGCGTACGGGCCGGAAGCGATCGTGCTCGGGTTGATCACTGCGGGCGCCGCGGCCGTGACCTTGACCGTGCCGATCGCGGCGGCGATCACCGCGCTGCTGCTGGTGCTGGTGATCTCTTACCGGCAGGTGATCGCCGTGCATCCCGACGGTGGCGGGGCCTACGCGGTGGCGAAGAAGGACTTGGGCCGGTGGCCGGCCCTGCTGGCGGCGGCCAGTTTGCTGGTCGACTACGTGTTGACCGTCGCGGTGAGCCTGGCGGCGGGAGCCGCGAGCCTGGCAAGCGTGTTTCCGCCGCTGGCGCATCACCTGCTCGCGCTGACCCTGGCGGGACTCGTCGTGCTCTACGTGATCAACCTGATCGGCATCGCGGAGTCGGCCAAGGTGCTGATGGGCCCGACGCTGCTGTTCATCGTCGGGATCTTCGCGATCATCGTCGTCGGCTTCTTCCAGCCGCATCCGGTGGCAGTAATCGGCGACGATCTCGGCCCGATCCACGCCACCGAGGCGCTGGGAGTGGTGGTGGTTCTCAAGGCCTTTTCGGCCGGATGCTCCTCGCTGACCGGAGTCGAGGCGATCGCCAACGCGGTGCCCGCGTTCCGGTCGCCGGCGGTGAAGCGTGCACAGCATTGTGAGGTCGCGTTGGGCGTCTTGCTGGGGGCCATGCTCATGGGTCTGGCCTTCCTGATCCGGCTACACGGGATGGTGCCCCGCGGCAATGTCACCCTGCTCGCGCAGCTGTCTGCGGCGGCGTTTGGCACCGGATGGCCTTTCTACGTCATCAATTTGGCGGTGACCCTGGTGCTGGCCTTCGCGGCCAATACCAGCTTCGGCGGCCTGCCGGTGCTGATGCAGCTGCTGGCCAGGGACCATCGCCTGCCGCATATGTTCGCGCTGCGCGCCGAGAAGCCGGTGTTCCGATACGGCATCACGGCCTTGGCGCTGCTGGCCGCGGTCGTGCTACTCATCGTCAGCGCCGACACCCAAAAGCTGCTGCCGGTGTTCGCCATCGGCGTGTTCATCGGCTTCACGATCAGCCAAACCGGTCTGGTGCGGCACTGGCTCAAAGAGCGTAGCCCCGGGTGGCTGGGCTACGCCCTGCTCAACGGCGGCGGAGCGGTGATGACCGCGGTGGCCGGGATCGTCTTGCTGGCAAGCAAATTCACTGAAGGCGCCTGGCTGCTGATGTTCTTGGTGCCTGGGCTTGTCCTGCTGATGGACCGCATCGAGCGCTACTACCAATACGCGGCTAAACAGTTGGGCCTCGGGCAGATACCTCCCAAGCCGATGCCCGGTGTCGACAAGCGAGCCCTGGTCATTGTCCCGATCGTCGCGGTCAGTTGTGTAGCCGAGCGCGCACTGCAGACCGCGATGCGTTTCGGCGGCGAAGTCGTCCCGGTCACCGTAGACCTCGACCCGGAGGCGACTCAGCGGCTGCGCGAGCAATGGCAGGAATGGGACCCCGGGCCGGAACTCAAGGTGCTGGACAGCCCGCACCGCAGCCTGGTCTCGCCCACCGTGCAGTTCGTGAAAACCGAGATCGACAACGGTCGCGACGTCACCGTGCTGCTCTCCCAGGTTGAGCCCAAGCACTGGCGGCACCGGTTGCTGTACAACCAGCGCGGCCCCATTCTCGAGGCGGCGCTCCGCGCGCGCACCAATGCGATCATCGCCTCGGTTTCAGTCCGGCTCGACTGACGTCACCTGTTGAGGCTCAACTGAATCCGGAGATGATCACCGCGTTGCAGTCGGCGGCAGCCTGGCGTAGTTTCGCTGCCTTTTGGTAGGCATCGGACTCGTACCACGCGCGGGCCGCATCGACCGATTCGAATTCCAGCACGACGGTCTGGTCGCCGTGCCAGCTGCCTTCGACGACTTTGGGCGCGGTGTCCACCGCGAGGATGTTGACTCCGCCCATCGCGGCACCGGCGGCCCGTCCGTAGGCCTTCATGCCTTCCGGGTCCTTGATGGCCTCGGTGAGAATGACATAGCCCTTTGGCATAATGCAGTGAATCTCCTTATCCGCGTGGGTGTCTGGTCAGCGCTCGGCGATGGCCTGCTCGGGGCAGCTCTGGATGGCCTCCTGGGTTGCCGCCTCGAATTCCGTTGGGACGTCGGATGCTATCGCCTCCGCGTAGCCGTCGTCGGTCAGCTCGAACACATTCGGACAGAGTGTGACGCACACCCCGTGACCGCGACACCGCTGGTCGTCGACCCAAACTTTCATACCGGCGTGAACTCCAGGTGCAGCTCGGTCAGCCCGCGCAAGATGTACGTCGGAACGTACTGATAGCGACGGTCATTCGCCGGACCGTGCGCGCGCTCGTTGATCCTGATGTCGGAAGTCCGGTCCAGCAGCCGCTCGATCGCCACCCGCGTCTCGGCGCGTGCCAGCGGCGCGCCCGGGCAGCTGTGGATGCCGCGGCCGAACGAGATGTGCTGACGGGCGTTCTTGCGAGCCGGATCGAAAGTGGTGGGTTCGTCGAACCGGCGCGGATCGCGGTTGGCCGCGGCCTGCACAATCATCACGGTCGTGCCCGCGGGCAGGTCGACTCCGCCGACGTTGACCGGCTTCCGGTTCATCCGGAAGTCGCCCTTGACCGGGCTCTCGATACGCAGCGATTCCTCGATGAAGTTGGGGATCAGGCTGCGGTCTTTGCGCAACTGCGCCTGAATGTCGGGGCGCTCCCCCATGGTCTGCAGCGCGGCGCCGAGAAGTCGCACGGTGGTTTCCTGACCTGCCGAGAAGACATTGCTGGCGACGCGGGCCACGTCTTCGACGTCGGGAGTAGAGCCGTCGGGGTAGGTGGCGGTCGCAAGGCCGGTCAACACGTCGTCGCGGGGTTCGCGGCGACGGTCCCGGACATAGTCGGAGAACAGACCGTAGAGAAACTCCAGCGGGCTGTGCGCCAGCGATTCCTTGCCGGTGCCCCCGACGCCGCCACCCGAGTGCTCGCGGATGCCTTTGACGAACTTGTCGCGGTCCTCCAACGGCACACCCAGCAGATCGGCGATGACCAGCAGCGTGAACGGACTGGCAAACCCCTTGATGAATTCACCCTCGCCCGGTGCCAGAAAATCGTCGAGCGCCTGGTCGGCGAGGGCCCACATGGCGTCCTCGTTCTCTTTGAGGCGCTTGGGGGTGATCAACCGCATCAGCAGGGAGCGGTGATTGGTGTGGGTCGGCGGATCGAGGGTGGGCAGCTGGTCACTGAACGGCAACTCGTCACGGTGCTGCTCGATCAGCTCGGTGATGTCACTTTCTTCCAGACCCTCGAGGGATACCGGAAAGCCGGGAAACGGGCCCGTCACCGAATTACATGAGGACCACGTCTCGGCGTCGTTCAAGACTGCGCAGGCTTCCTCCCAGCCGGTCACCATGGTGACGTCGTGGTGCTTTTCCCGGGTCACCGGGCATTGTTGCCGCAGTGATTCGTAATACGGGTAGGGGTCCGCGATGAGCTCACTGCCGCGGAAGAAGTCCAACTCGGTGAAGTCGTTCACCATCTGCTGCTCCGTTCGGCAATCTCGGCTGGTGAGAACGTTCCTCTCAGCTATGAGTATTAGATTTCCATAGAGGATGCCGAGTCGTCAACGCGATACAGCCTTCACCGTGAGCGGCGGGATTTGCCAGGGCCCGGCCACGAGCTAGCTGGCCGGGATGAGGTCGGCCTCGACCGACGGGCAGGCCATCACCCGGCTGCGGAACGTCTCGATCGGTTCGATCGATTCCGGGGCTATCGCGGCCGCCGCGAGCGCCTGGGCCTTGAATGCCTGCGCCGCGGCGCTGAGCCGGTGCTGGACCAGGCCGACGCTGTCGTCCAACTCGGCCGGCCAGCTCCGCCCCCACAGCGTGACTTCGGTAGCGCCCTGGTCGAGGGCCTGCACGACGCCCTGCCGGACGCGGGAGTCGCAGTCGAAGAGGTCGGCCGCGGCGGCCAGGGTCTGCGGCGCCGGCCGGTGTTCGGCCGACGCCAACGCGTGTTCAAGATCGACGATTTGGACACCGAGGATCTGCAACGGTCGTTCGTCGGGATGGTCGGCGACCAGTACCGTGACATCCCAGCCGGCCATCGCCCGGTCGAAAAGCCAACCGCCGGCGAACCTCACCACATCGGCGACGTCCGCGGCGACCACGTCGAGTCGGTATCTCACACCGGGCTCGGCGGTGCCATGTCCCGGGCCAACGATTCCGCGTACTCCTTGAAGACCTCCGTCAGTGGTATCGAAGGATTGAGCAACCATGTGGTCTCCATTCCGGTGATGAACGCGAGGATTTGCACTGCCTTGACGGTGACGTCCATGTCCATGCGAAATTGCCCGGAGCGTTGACCGCGCCGGATCAGCTCGCTGATGATCTCGATCGCATCGTGGTACCTGACCAGCAGACGGTCGTGCAACGGAGCGTCAGGGTGCACGTTCTCCGCCAGCAGCACGGTGAACGTGCCCACCAGTTCAGGTGACCGGTAGAACCGTTCGGCGACCGCGGCGACTTCTGAGACCAGATCGCCCGCCCGGTCCGCGTGCGCGTCGTCGTCGGCGTCGCGAATGTCGAGGACGGCGTGTAGCAGCTGTTCCTTGGATTCGAAGTGATGCAGCAGCCCGGCGGGACTGACGCCCGCCTCACCGGCGATCTGGGCCAGCGTCGTATTGCGCCACCCGTTGCGGGTCAACAACCGCTGCGCGACGGCCAGGATCCGCTGTTTGCGATCCTCACCCTTGGCCCGCAACGATTCGTACGGCCGTGTCTCAGGCACCGGACTCCTTCGTCCAACCAACCAACCGAACACACAGTAGGTTGGTTTGGCCGACTGTGGCAAGGGTCTCAGCGCAAGATTTTTTCGCCGTCCGTCACAAACCCAGTGACTTGGCGATGATCACCTTCAACATCGTCCTGGGCGTTGGTACCCGACAACTGCGTTGGCTATTCGATAAACTCCCCGGGTCAGACTGTTGGGCGCGTTGATCGACGGAAGATGCCCGAAATTCTGCTGCCGACGGTCTGCGGACGGTCCGGCGCGACGGCGCGGACCCGTCCGATGGTCATCGCCGACACCGACAACGACGCGGGCGGTTTCGCCTCAGGAAATCATCGAGGTCTTCTTCACCGGACCGTTTCTGCTACAAGCAGCGCGGTTTGTGCGCGCGTCGAAGGCCGCAATCAATTCGTACATCTTCTCGCCTTGACCTACAGAGCGCCGCTAGTATATGCTGTACCTAGCTAGTAACTCGCTAGGTACAGCTATCCGATCGTAGAGGTCACAGTGCGCCTCGGAATCACCTACTTCCACCTCAATCTGGGCCCGCAACCCCATGGGACGCCCTCGAGAAACTCATCGCGGCAACCAAATA
>DASQRI010000719.1:0-6444 GCA_035642975.1 Mycobacterium sp. | reverse complement strand
TGCGACCGCGGCCAGAGCGCCCAGCGGTCCGGCCAACCCGGCGAACACCCCGAAGTGGTGGGTCCATTTGGTCGGCGTGAACATCATCGCGATGAACGAGATGATGGTGATGCCGACGATGCGGCGGCTCGGCCCGACGGCAGTGCCCGGGATACGGCCCTTGCGCAACGACATGGCGACCGTGATCCCGAGCGCGAGAATCAGCGCCAGTACCCCGAAGCGACGGGCCACCGAACCGTCCGGGCTGGCCATGAACAGTCGCTCGTAGCGGATGTGCTCGTCGAACCAACTCAGGCTGGGCCCGACAGCGCGTTTGAGCATGCTGGCCTGGATCTCACCGACCAGCGTCTGGTCGCGGAAAATCAGGATGGCGGTGACGGTGACCGCGGCCAGCAGCGGCGCGATCAGCGGCAACGCGCCGAAACGGGTGATTGTGCGGTGCAGGATGGTCCGCAGCGGCCCGATCGCCACCAGCAGCGCACCGATCGAGGCAATACCCGTCGGCCCGGAGAACAGCGTCAGCGCACCGATGATGCAGGCGATCGCCACTGGCAGAAGCCGGCTGGTGGCCACCGCGCGTTCCACCGAACACCAGGTCAGCAGGATGCCCAGCGCGATGATCGGCTCGGGCCGCAGCCCGTTGTCGAGCGGTAGCCAGACCGCCATGAACATGCCGGCCGCGGTCCAGGCCGCGGCCCGGTTGTGCTTGACGGCGTGACCCAGCCGGGGCATGACTTCGCGGCTGATCACCCACCAGCAGGTCAGCGCCATCGCCAGGGTGGGCAACCGCATCCAGGTGCTGGTGGTGCTGACGTGAGCCCACAACGCCAGCAAGTCGTAGTACCAGCCGAACGGGGCCTCGGGCGTACCGAACCAGCGGTAGTAGTTGGCCATGTAACCGGCGTGCTCGGACACCCGCGCCATGGTCAGGATGTAGCCGTCGTCGGAGGTGTTGGCGCCGACGAAATGCCACCACACCAGCACGGCGATGACCAGAGCGTCCAGACCGCCGATCGACCACCAGCGTGCGGGCAGGAAGCGGCGGTGCCGGGTCCCGTCGGCGGTGTCGAGGATGTGCAGGGCGACCAGGGCGGCGGCGGTCAGCACCAGCCCGAGGATCATCGCGGCCATCTTCAGCGGGGTCGGGCTGCTGCTATAGCGGGTGTCGATGGTCGCCGAGAAGCTCAGCCCCGGGGGTGCCGGTCCGGTCAGATCGGTGAAGACGCCGACGATCTGCGGCCGGAAGTCGTAGCCGCTTTTCTCGCCGCGCAACGGTGAGCCGGGATGTTCGGCGTCGGGTCCCTGGGTCAGCCCGACGAACTCGGCGGTGATCCGGTCGGCGCGCGCGGTGAAGGTCAGCCGCTGGCACGCCGGGCTGAGCACCTGGCTCAGCGGGGCGGTGACCACCGGGACGTTGCGCACGACGAGCACCAGTTCGTCGTTCGCCCGCACGATCAGCAGTCCGCGGTCCACCGCCTTGGGCGCCTGCTTGGGCACCGTCGACAACAACACGGTCTTGCCGGAGTTGCCGGTCCCGGCCAGCCCGGCGGCGGCCTGGCACGGAACGCTGATGTTGAGGTCGGTGGTCACGTAACCGATCAGCGGTGCTTCGACGCTGCCGAGCACGCCGTTCTGCGGCCAGTTCAGTTGGGCGGTGGTTTGTTTGACCGGCAACAGCGGGGTGGCGATCGCCAGCAGGGCCCCGAGCAGACCGGCGACGACGGCGACGAGCCGGGCGGCCCGGTGATTGGTGTCGTCGGGGCTGTCGCTCACGGACCTAGATGGTAATTGCCCGACATGTGTCGCCTCGGTGGCCATCAGGGTTTGCGGACGGCCAGCACGAACGGGCCGATCTTGGTCACAGTGAACCGCGGGTCGGCGAAGATCGCGGCGTTCAGTTCGACCGTGTAGCGACGGACATTGGGCTGATTGGGGTAGACGTCTTCGGCCAGCCGCAGGGTGTAGCTGCTTGATTCGCCCGCCGAACCGCCATGGCGCATCAAGAACACCGTCGGCGGCGCCCACGGCAGCGTGTCCAGTGCGTGGATGAACGGGTCAGCGGATGTGAGCTTGGACCAGCTCTTGATCGCGGCCGCCCGCTTGTCGAACTGCGCGAGCGGGTTGGCGTAGTGCGACGTCAGCCCTTGAAAACCGAAGTAGGGGTAGTAGGACAGGAAGCTGTAGTCGGCCGTCAGCACGACCGTCTCGTCGCGTGGTTTGCCGGTCGCCCGGGTGATCGCCGCGTCGATCGCGGGATAGAACTTCTCGGAGCCCGGCGGACGACGGTCGCCGCGTTGGCCATGGCCGTCGGTGTCGGTGTAGGCGATCGTCAGGTCGGGCCGCAGCACGTCGGGGATGTCCTGGCTGAACGCGATCGCCGCGGCCAACCCGATCGACGCCGCCACCGGCAGCACCGCGCGGCCCCAGGCGTGCCCTCGTCCCCGGGCCGCGAGGGCGATCGTGACCTCGATGAAACCGAAGATGCCCGCGGTGGCCAGCAACACCGTCAGGGTCGGCTGTAGCCGGAACGACAGCAGCGTGGTGCGCGCCAACGTGGCCAGCATCGACAGCAGCGACCACAGGTAGACGGCGAGCACGCCGATCGCCAGGCCGGCCGCTCGCACCGATGAGCGCAGCCGGACCACCAGCCACAGCGTGCCGAGCATGCACAGCGCGCCGAGCAGGGTGAACTTCAGCATCGGGAAGGTCAACTCGGCGCCGTCGGCCGGCAGGTAGTGAAAGGCGCTGCCGGTGTTGCTGACCGGGTCGTGGGCGGCCCGCAACAGGAACGGGAGCCAGGTGCTCATCGCGATGGCCGCCGCAATGACGCCGATGACGGCCAGCCGGGCCAGCGGATCCAACGCGGCCCGGATGCCTTGGCGCCATCGTGAACCCGCGAGCAGCAGAGCCATCAGCGCCACGGTGAACGCGCTGTAGGCCGGCAGCAGCGTGTAGAAGGTCGCCGCGACGCCGAGGAATATCCCGGCCGCGATCACCGCCGCCCAGCCACCGGATCGGGTTCCGCCGCGCAGACCCGACCAGGTCAGGATCAGCACCGGCGGCAGCAGCACGGTGATCATCGCCGAGTACGGCTCCGGGGAACTGTAGGCCAGCGTCACCGCCGCGGTCGCGATGGTGACCAGCACCGCGTAGTCGAAGCGGATCATCCGCTGCCACAGCACCAGCGCCACCGCGATCGCGATGGTGATCGAGGTGATCGCCCACGGTTTGTAGACCTCCCAGCCGGGCGTCGAGGTCAGCGCCGCGATGCGCCCGCCTAGCCAGAACCAGCCCGGCGGGTAGAACGGCGGCAGCCCGACGTAGGTCATGTCGTGCAGGGCCGCGTTGTCGGTGAGCCGGGTCAGGTATTCGGTGCGGAACTGCTGGTCGACGGAGATGCCGAACAGGTAGAGCTTGGTGGCGCCCAGCGGCATCGCCAGCGTCACCACCGAGAACGCGGACACGAACACCAACGCCAACAGCTGAGCCGGCAGGCTGTTTCGGACATCGCTGGTGCGCCGCCCCCGTCGCCACAGCCAACCGGCGCACAGCAACCCGACGATGCAGCCAACCTGGCCGACCGTGGTGAGCGCGTGCAGCTGATTCGACGACGGGTAGGCGGGCCACTGGACTCGCGCGATGGCGACGAGTGAGACCACCGATATGAGCGCGGCGACCGCCACCGCGATCACCATGTGGCCGAGGGTGGCCAGCGCGTTCCGCATCTAGATGGGCAACTTGCGGAAGATCGGCCGCGGGATGTGCCGCAATACCATCATCAGGTAGCGCACAGGGCCGGGCGCCCAGACAAGTTCCTTGCCCTTAGCGGCCGAGGTGACCGCCAGCTCGGCGACAGCTTCCTTGTCGACCGTGAACGGTGCTTCCTTGGCGCCGGTCGACTTCCAATGCTCGATCGTCGTGGTCGTGCGCACTTGACCGGGCCGAATGACTAAGACGCGAACACCGCTGGGCCGCAACGCTTCTCCGAGTCCGAGATAGAAGCCGTCCAGGCCGGCCTTGGTGGACCCGTAGACGAAGTTGGACCGCCGGATCCGCTCGCCGGCCGCGGAGCTCATCGCGATGATCTGCCCGAAGCCTTGCGCGCGCATCTTCTCGCCCAATAGCACGCCGACGGAAACCGCTGCGGTGTAGTTGATCTGAGCGATCTGCACCGCCTTGTGCTGGTTCTGCCACAGCTCTTCGGCGTTGCCGAGCAGGCCGAACGCCACGATCGCCACGTCGACATCGCCACCGGCAAAAGCGGAGTCGATCACCTTCGGGTGGCTGTCGGTGTCGACGCCGTCGAAGTCGATCCACTCGACGGATTTAGCGCCCGCCGTCTTCATCTGCGCGACGGCCCTGTCTTTCCGCGGATGGTCGGGAAGATCGGCCAGCACGATCCGTGCGTGTGCGTTCTGCAGGTAGCGCTCGCAGATGGCCAGCCCGATCTCCGAGGTGCCGCCGAGCAGCAGGATGGTCTGCGGATTTCCCACGGCGTCAAGCACCATTTTAGAGCAGCTCCAGACGTCGGGCCATGTCCGAGGCGAACACCCCGGTCGAATCGACCTTGCGGCGCAACGCGATCCATTCGTCGATGCGCGGGTACATGGCGTGAAAAGTGTCCGCGGTAGTGCGGCTGTCTTTGCCGGTGTAGAGGCGGCCGCCGAACTCCAGCACTCTGCGGTCGAGTTCGTTGAGGAACTCGTTGAGTCCCGGCTTGATCGGGAAGTCGACGCAGACGTTCCAGCCCGGGATCGGGAAGCTCAGCGGCGCTTGGTTTCCCGGCCCGAACAGCTTGAACACGTTGAGCCACGAATAGTGACCCGAGCGTTGGATGTCGTACATGATGCCCTTGAACTCCTCCACCGCTTCGACGGGCACCACGAACTGGTACTGCCCGAAACCCGCTGAGCCGTAAGCCCGGTTCCACTCGCCGACCATATCCAGTGGGTGATAGAACTGCGTCAGGTTCTGCGCCTTGCCGCGATAGATTCCCGACTTGCGGTACCAGAGTTCGGTCAGGGTGCCGAAGATCGGCTTGTTCGCCAGGCCGTTGGGAAAGATGTCCGGCATCGTAAAGTATTGTGGGGCATCGAATTTGAGCGGGCTCTTCTGTAGCTTCTTGGGCAATTGATCCACGGTCGCCAGGGACCCACGAGAAATGACAGCGCGCCCCAGCTTCGGCGGCGCACTGATCGCGTCGAACCAGGCCGATGAGTAGGTGTAGTTGGCTTCGCTGCCGTCGCTGTGGAACGCGATGGTCTCGTCCAGGGTGTTGGTCACGTCGCCGTCGGCGATGAAATACGCCGTCTCGGTCGGGGTCATCTCGACCGTCGCGCGCAGGACGATCCCGGTCAACCCGTTACCCCCGACGGTGGCCCAGAACAGCTCGGCCTCCTCGCCGTTCGGGGTGAGGTGACGGACCTGGCCGTCGGCAGTCAGCAGGTCCATCGAGGCGACGTGATTGCCGAAGCTGCCCGCGCTGTGGTGGTTCTTGCCGTGAATATCGGAGGCGATGGCGCCGCCGATGGTGACCTGCCGGGTGCCGGGCAGCACCGGTACCCACAGCCCGAACGGCAGCGCGGCCCGCATCAGCTGGTCGAGGTTGACCCCGGCGTCAAGGTCGGCGACGTGGGTGTCGGCGTCGATCGAATGGATCCGGTTCAGCGCCGTCATGTCGATGACCAGCCCGCCGCCGTTCTGGGCGTTGTCGCCGTAGGACCGGCCCAGCCCACGAGCGATGACGCCACGACCGCCGGCGTCGGCGGCGTGGGTAACCGCCGTGGCGATCACCTCGGGGTCCGGCGTGGAGAGCACCTGCGCCACTGAGGGCGCGGTGCGGCTCCAACCGGTCAGCCGTTGGGTAGGAAACCTAGATGACATCAGTCAAAGAGGGTACCGCCTGCGCGGGCCGTTCAGCGCCGCCGCAGCCTCACCGGTGTCAGTTCGGCGCCAAGTCGAAGTACCCGTAGAAGTGAACGTCGTCGCCGGTTGCTGTCCGCGCGGTCGTCTTCACGAGACCGGCAACCAGGATGGCGTCGTCGTTGAACCGCCGCTGCAGCCATCCTTTGTGCCGATATGAGAGGTAGGTACTTTTGGCGGCGGCCCGCTGTCAGCGCAGCCGGAAGATCACCGACCGCTGCACGATGAAGTTGATCACCGTCGCGGTGCCCTGCGCGATCACGAAAGCGGCCGGCACCCGCCACGGCTCATGGGCGAACTGCAGATAAAAGAGGTAGTTGATGCCGACCTGGACGCAGTAGGTCAGCGCGTAGAGCACACAAACCGCGGCGAATCGGGTCCTGCTGGGCGGCGCCTGAAACGTCCACCGCCGGTTGATCAGGTACGCCGTCGTGGTGCCGGCGATGAAGCTGATGGATTTGGCGACGTTGACCTGGAGGCCCGCCCGCAGCAGCAGCACATAGAGACCGAAGTCGACGACGG
>DASQRI010000718.1:0-5579 GCA_035642975.1 Mycobacterium sp. | reverse complement strand
GACAAGGTCAAGGCCGGCCAGACTATCGCCACCATCGAGGCGATGAAGATGGAAGCCCCGATCACCGCGCCCGCCGACGCCACCGTGCAGCGGGTCGCGGTGTCTGCCACCGCTCAGGTCGAGGGCGGGGACTTGCTGGTGGTGCTCGACTGACACGTATCATCGGCGGCATTGCCGGGGGGCGGCGTATCGCGGTCCCGCCGCGGGGAACCCGGCCGACCACCGATCGGGTCCGCGAGTCGCTGTTCAATATCGTGACTGCGCGGCGAGACTTGACCGGTATGTCGGTGCTGGACCTGTACGCCGGCTCGGGCGCATTGGGCCTGGAGGCGCTCTCGCGCGGCGCGGCATCGGCGCTATTTGTGGAGTCCGACCACCGGGCGGCGACCGTGCTCGCGCGCAACATTGCGACGCTCGGCCTGGCCGGTGCGACGCCGCGCCGCGGGCTGGTGGCCGCGGTGCTGGCTGGCGGAGCCGCCACGCCGGTCGACCTCGTGCTGGCCGATCCGCCCTATGAGGTCGAGACCGCCGAAGTGCATGCCGTTTTGGCCGCACTGACCACTCACGGCTGGGCGCACGACGGAACGCTCGTGGTTGTCGAGCGCGCGGCCGGCGGCGCGCCGCTGAGCTGGCCGCCCGGTTGGCAGCCCTGGCCGCCGCGCGTTTACGGCGACACCCGTCTGGAGCTGGCCGAACGGCACTGAGTCAGCGTGTACCGTCTTCGGTCATGAGCGCCGCTCCTCCTGTCCTTTCGGGATCGCACTGCTCTGTCTATCGTCGCCGGCGCGGGTCATGAGCGGCGCGGTTTGCCCGGGGTCCTTCGATCCGGTGACGCTGGGCCACATCGATGTCTTCGAACGCGCCGCGGCCCAGTTCGACGAAGTGGTGGCGGCGATCCTGATCAACCCCGCCAAGAAGGGCATGTTTGATCTCGACGAGCGGATCGCGATGATCGAGGAGTCGACGACGCATCTGCCCAACTTGCGGGTGGAGGCCGCCGAAGGGTTGGTGGTCGACTTCATCAGGTCGCGGGGGATGACGGCTATCGTGAAGGGCCTGCGCACCGGCACCGACTTCGAATACGAACTTCAGATGGCGCAAATGAACAAGCACGTCGCCGGTGTGGACACGTTCTTTGTGGCGACCACGCCGCGGTATTCATTCGTGTCGTCGTCGCTGGCCAAAGAGGTCGCGACGCTCGGCGGTGACGTGTCCGACCTGCTGCCCGCGCCGGTGAACCGCCGGCTGGCTGAAAAACTGCGTGCGGGGCACTCGCACTGAGGCTGAAATCGGCAGCGCGGCCGGGCGGAAGCCACGGCCGCGCTGGTGATTTGGTTAGGTCAGCTCTCGGCGAGCGCGCTGTGCAGTGACTGCTTCGCCTCGGTGATCGCCGTCAAAACCTTTGTGCGGGCTTCGGCGAGCTTCGCCTTTTGCGCGTCGGTGCCCGACCAATGGATGGTTCGCGCCAGCCCGGCCAGCTCGAACAGCCCCCACCGGATCTTGGCGACGTCGCCGAACTTGCCGGCCTGAGCGAGCCACGCATGGATGGTCTCGCTGCTGATTCCCTTCCACTGCAACACATTCGTGCCCAGCTCGGTCAGAGTGGCCACCCCGTCGCTGACCGACACGAATCCGCGACCGGCCAGCCTGCCGATGGCAAGCTCGACGATCTCCTGCGGAGGCGCGAAGGCGCCGTCGGTCGCTTCAGAAACCCGCTGCACGATCTGCTCGGCGTTCGCCGGCCCGTCGAGCAGCAGGGCCGCGGTGCCAACCAGCACCCGCTTGCGGGGGCCGAAGCCATGCCCACCGGGGCCATGCCCGCCGGGGCCATGTCCACCCCAGCCAGGTCCGCCGAAGCCGGGTCCACCCCAGCCGTGTCCACCAAAGCCTGGGCCACCGAAGCCGGGTCCACCAAAACCGGGCCCGCCGAAGCCGGGTCCACCACCAAAGAATCCACCGGACACTTTGTTCTCCTTCTACTGTGAGGCGACCGATCGACTGACCTGGCCGCTGCTGTTAGATCTACTTAGTTGATACGCGGCCTTAACAGTCGTGTCAAGTAACTTGATACACCAGATTCGGTCACTCGGGCCGAGTCCGCCGTACTAGGTCCCCGACTACTGGCCAATCGGCGCGTCGGAGCTGGTGATTCGTGTCAGCATGGATGCGATGAGCGAATTCGAGGATCTATCGCTGGGCTTTTTGGTCCGCCGGTTGATGGGACGACTAAGACCGCACGCGGCGATGGCGTTGCGGCCGCTCGGGCTGGGATTGCCCGAGTTCGTCTGCATGCGCATTCTCGATGACGATCCGGGCCGGACCAGCGCCGAGCTCGCCCGGCACACTCACGTCACCGCGCAAGCCATGAACCAGGTTCTGCAGGGGTTGCAAGATATCGGTGTCGTGACTCGTCCCGCGACTGCGCCGTTGGGCCGTGCGCTGCCGGCTCAGCTCACCCGCAAGGGCAGGGCGCTGCTCAAGCGTGCGGAAGCCGCCGTCGGCGCGGCCGACGAACAGATGCTGGCTCACCTCAGCCCGACCGAACAGCGCCAACTCAAGGTGCTTCTCTACCGCGCCGGAAATCCGCCGACTGACGACGCCGGAGTCTTCGCGCCCGGTGCCGTGCGGGTTGACCAGAAATAACCGCCAGCTGAGCCGGCAAACCGTGCAATGATCGCATCCTGGCCGGGGTCCCTCCGGCCCCGTTTGAGTAGGGCGAATGGCGGTTCCGCGGATACGTCGAGCTTGGGTGAGGGTCGTCCTCGCCGTGGTTAGCGTGCTCGTTGCCATATCGGGCGCGGTAGTGCTGGGAACCAAGCCATCCGCTCAACTCACGCGACCGCTGGCGCAAGTCGGGGATCCGCTGCCGCCTGGGGCGGCAGTCTGTCGCCTCATCTATCCGGAGATCAAGGCCCCGTTCAATGTCGGGGCGCGAGGCTCCCCGCTGACGACGTGTTCCTTCGTTGAGCAAGTCCGTTGGACGGCGTCTGCGGACCGCCTATCCATTTTGGCGTGCAGTCGTTTCTCCAAAGCGGTGAAGTCTGCGGCAAGCGCTGACGGCGCTGATGCTGAGTGATGCCCGATCACCGCACAGCTTGACGCGGCGACAGAGACGGTCACCAACACGGCTGTGACACCGGCAATTACGCGCACAATGCGGGCACCTGCGAATCCGCGCAGTCCAGTCGTCAAGTTTTCGCACTGAGATAGGCGACTATCCCCTGAGTGACCGCCGCGGCGTATTTCGCTTGTCCGTCAGGACTTTCCATCTGTGCCGCGTCGTCGCTGTTCTTCATGTTGCCGAGCTCGACGAGTACGGCGGGGTATTGCGCGAGATTCAAGCCGGCGAGGTCTGCGCGACCGTAGAGGCCGTTCGACCCGATGTATGTCGAGGGCTGCAGGCCGGCCGCCGCCAGGGAATCGCGCATGGTCTGCGCCAGCTGCAAGGTGGGTGCGCCCTGCGCGTCGTTCAGCGGTGGACTGGAGTAATTGACGTGGAAGCCACGACCGGATGGCGGCCCACCGTCGGCGTGGATGCTCACTATCGCATCCGGATGCATCCCATTGGCCAGCGCGGCCCGTTGGTCGACGCAGGGCCCCGACGAGTTGTCGTCAGCCCGTGACAGCTGGGTGCGGGCGCCCATCTGGTTGAGCGCGTCACGAATGCGCAGAGCTACATCCCAGTTGAAGGCGTGTTCGGAATGGCCGTCATTGGTCGCCGTGCCGCTTGTGTTGCACGGCTTCGTACCGCCGCGCCCGTTCGGGACTTGCTGGTTTATCGACGCGTCGGATCGACCGTTGTGGCCCGGGTCGAGAAACACGGCCATTCCGGCGATGTTCGGCGCCGCCATCGCGCTCGGCTCTTCCACGAGCGGCACCGGCGTGCAGGCGCCGGCGACGACGAGCACCGTGGCTACCCATCTGAGCATCGCGAAAGGGTAGCAAGCCACTTCGGATCCCACCGTCGACCGCGATGTTGTGTCAGCGCTTCATCAACCACTCAGTGGCAGTGCGCGCCATGATCGTGGTGACCACCTTCCTCGTCGACAGGGGGGCCGCCCATCATGCGCAGCATCGGCAAGCCGCCCGTCCCGAAGAACCGAACGACCAGCACTGCGGCCAGCGCGAGGAAGGCGATATTGAGCCAACTGGTGTAGTTCCATGAAATCGCGGCCTCCATCACCGTCGCATTCCGCTGCGACGGGATGAGACTTGCTGCGCCGAACAACAATTCGACGAGGTAGCCGGCTACGACCATCGCGGCATAGAAGGTGCCCAGCAAGGTCAGCATCATCGCCGTGCCATAGTACTTCCGATAGATGTTCAGGATCGGCAGGATGATCAGGTCGGCGAAAATGAACGCGACGACACCGCCGAAGCTGATGCCGCCATTCCAGAGCACCGCGGCCAGTGGCACGTTGCCGATTGAGCAGACGAACGAGACGATCGCCACGATGGGTCCAACGATCGGTCCCCACAGCGTCGACAGCACCGGGTGATCAACGAAAAAGAAGCGCTGCCAAAATGATTCGGGCACCCAGGCCGCAATCGCGCCCGCGATCAACAGCCCGATCACCAAGTCACGAAGGATCGCGGCCCATTCCATGACGAACACGTGCGAGACCGAGGTGAAACCCTCACGAGACAACAACCGCCGCCCGAACGAACCCTCGCGCTGAACCGACATATCCATGGCCGCATGGCCTTCCATCGCACCCGCCAGCCCGCGATCAGTCTCCTGACGGGCCGCGTCGATCAGTCGCGAACGCACAAACAGCCGGAACATCAATGCCAGTGCCACGATCATCAGCGGGCCGCCCACGAACTCGGCCGCGGTGAACTGCCAGCCCATCAGCAGCGCCAGGATGATGCCCAACTCCACCACCAGATTGGTGGCGCCGATCTCGAACGCCATGGCGGCGGTGAAATTGGCGCCCTTGCGAAACAGTGACCGGGCCAGCGCCACCGCGGCATAAGAGCACGACGACGACGCAGCGCCCAGACCCGCTGCGATGGCCAGGGTGCGGGGTCGATCGTCACCGAGCAGTGTCACGATGGTCGATCGGCGCACCACCGCCTGCACTACCGCGGACAGCGCGAAGCCCAGGATCAGCGCCCACATGATCTCCCACGTCATCGACCCCGCCAGTGCCAATGCATGCCCGACCGCTCGCACCGCTTCGTTTGCCACTGAACCCTCCACTTCGGTCCGGTCAGTATACCCCTGGGGGGTATCTGCCACTTCCGTATCGTCGCGCGTGCGGGCGAACCGTTGTCGTCCGGGTTTGCCGCAAATCCGCCAAAGCCGACATAATTACGTCAAGTGTGCAGGTTAGTGGCGCAGTTCTGAGGTGTTAGAGCCCGACACACCGGGCCTGGCAACGCAGTCACAGAAGCAACACCAGGCACACTGGTAACAACAACGATGCCGGGAGGGTGTTGCCGTGTACCGAGTATTTGAGGCGCTCGACGAGCTGGGCGCCATTGTCGAAGAAGCTCGCGGTGTGCCGATGACCGCGGGCTGCGTGGTGCCCCGCGGCGACGTGCTCGAACTGATCGATGACATCAAGGACGCGATC
>DASQRI010000717.1:0-2425 GCA_035642975.1 Mycobacterium sp. | reverse complement strand
AACCCATGCCAGCCGCACCTCATTGGGCGCAATATCGGTGACCGGTACCCACGCCACATCGGGACGGTGGTAGTAGCTGGCCGCGGATTCGGGCAGCACGCTAAACCCGCGGCCCGCCGCAACCCGTTCCAGCTTCTCTTCCACGCTGCGTGCGTCCACAAACGACGGACGCCGAGCCTCACGCAATTCCGTTGCCACAGCTTGCCATTCGGGAACCGCTTCCGGGTGCTGCAGGAGATGCTCGTCGGCAAGATCATGAATGCTTACCGTGTCCTTGTCGGCGAGCCGGTGACTGGTGGGCAACATGGCAACACGCGGCTCGGTGAACAACAGCGACGACTGCAGGCCGGTGAGGTCGACCGGCATTCTGACATAGCCAATATCGGCGCGGCCGTCGTGCAACACGCTGATCTGGTTGGTCCAGTCGGTCCGCAACACCTCGACGCTGACGTCGGGATGTGCGGCGCCCAGTGCGCGCACCGGTTCGGTTATCGTCAGGCCCGGCATGAATCCCACCGTGAACGTGAGCGTCCCCGCCGCGGCGCGAGCCACCCGGCGCTGCGCCGCCCCAGCGTTAGCAAGCAACAGGTCGCATCGGTCAACAGCTGATGGCCCGCCGCGGTCAACTGCGTGCCCGTGCTATCGCGGGTGAATAGTTGGGCGTGTAACTCCTTCTCCAGCGCCCGAATCTGGCGGGACAACACCGGTTGAGCCAGGTGTAATCGCTCCGCTGCGCGCCGGAAACTCAGCTCTTCGGCAACCGCAACGAAGTAGCGCAGTTTGCGCAAATCCAGGTCCACGCCACCTCCCACGAACGCTGATACCTCCACGGTATCGCGCCGGACGCAACAGGTCTTGGACGAGGCGAGCAACCAGCGGCACGCTGGTTACAGAACCTAAAAGGAGGACGACGATGAAGGTCTTGGTTACCGGTGGTTCGGGCTATATCGGGCAAGCCACCATCCGCGCGCTGCGGGCACATGGGCATGAGGCAGTCGCGCTGGTCCGAAGCGACGATGCCGCGCGGCGCGTCGAAAGCCTCGGGGCCGTCTCGGTGCGCGGCGGTTTGACCGACGCGGCGGTGCTGCGCGGGGCAGCCGAGGACGCCGACGCCGCCATCCACCTGGCGCAGGACTACGGACCCGACACTGCGACCGTCGACCTCGCCGCGGCCACCGCGATCCAGGATGGACTGGGCTCTCGGCCGTATGTGCACACCGGCGGGGTCTGGGTGTACGGCAACACCGATCGATTTGTCGACGAAACCGCCCCACAGTCACCGCCTCCCATCACCGCCTGGCGGGCCGACAACGAGAAGCGCGTGCTCTCGCGGGCCACCGAGGGTGGCCACCCGGTCCTGGTGATGCCGGGCGTGGTGTACGGCTACGGCGGCGGACTCATCGGCGAGTTCCTGGGCAAGCCCGCGAGTACAGGATCGGCGCACTACATCGGTGACGGCGAAAACCGGTGGGCCATGGTCCATGTCGACGACGTCGCCGAGCTGTACGTCGCGGCGCTCTCGGCGCCGGCCGGCAGCGTCTACGCCGGAGTTGACGACACACAGTCACCCACCATGCGCCAGATCGCCGAGGCCGTGAGCATTGCGGCGGGCCGCCCCGGTACCGCGAGCTCCATCACGATCGGACAGGCCCGGCAGGAATTTGGTCCACTGGCCGACGCCTTCGCCCTCGATCAGCGCATGAGTGCCGCGCGCGCACGCCGCGAGTTGAATTGGGCACCGACCGACCGCGACGTCCTCTCCGAGCTGACCACAACTGCCGAACCGAAGGTGAGCCGATGATCGGTACATCCCCACCGGTTCAGCTGCGATACTGACCCACCCGGGCGGCGTATTCGTCGAGCAGTCGAAGCGTTTCGTCGAGCGGCCGCGTGGGCAACATTAGCGCCAGCTGGCCGAAACCCAGCTCCTCGGCGGCTTGCCAGTAGTCGGGCTTCTGGGGCGCGCCGAACATCGCCAACGGGACGTCGCGGCCGGAGCCGTCACGCATCTGACCGACCCGTTTGGTCAGCGCCTCAATTGGGAGCGGGTTGGATACCCAGCCCGCGTCGTGCCGAATAACCCGTTTGACGGTGGCATCGGAGTCGCCGCCGATGAAGATGGGCGGATGCGGTTTTTGGACCGGCTTAGGTCGACTGTATGACGCGTCGAAGTTTACGTATTTCCCGTGGTACTCAGCGGGTTCGGCCGTCCACAGCGCCTTGATGGCCTCGATACGCTCATCGAGCAGCGCGCCACGCGTCTTCGGGTCCGTGCCATGGTCGCGTAGCTCCTCGATGTTCCAGCCGGCGCCGACGCCGAATACAAACCGGCCACCAGAAATCAGGTCGATGCTAGCGGCTTCCTTTGCGGTGATGATCGGATCGCGCTCGATGAGCAGTGCGATCCCGGTGAAGAGTTCGATTC
>DASQRI010000716.1:0-11087 GCA_035642975.1 Mycobacterium sp. | reverse complement strand
CGGTTCGTCACCGTCGACCGCGAGCAGCGCTCCACCGGCCCGCACGCAGGTGCTGCGAATCCGCTCGGCCGTCGTCGGCGCCGTGCAGTTGGCAAGTGTCATCGTTGACCGTCCTGGCGCATGCGAGAAATCTAGTGAGGTAAGCCTAACTTAACTAGGAACGATCGGACGGCGCAAGGCGTACGACCGATAGGGTTTTGGTCGTGGCCGGCATCGCGTATCTCGGACCTGCGGGGACCTTCACCGAAGCGGCGTTACTGCAGATGCTCGACGCCGGCCTGGTTCCGCGGCACAGCCCCGGCGCCGGGCAACTGATGCCGGTCGACAGCACGCCGGCTGCCCTTGATGCGGTCCGCGATGGCGCGGCCGATTTCGCCTGTGTGCCGATCGAGAACTCGATCGACGGCTCGGTCATGCCGACGTTGGACAGCCTGGCCATCGGGACGCCGCTGCAGGTGTTCGCGGAGCTGACGTTGGACGTGGCGTTCAGCATCGCCGTCAAACCCGGCCGCACGGCCGCCGATGTGCGCACACTGGCCGCCTTCCCAGTTGCCGCGGCACAGGTGCGGCGGTGGCTGGCCGCCCATCTGCCGGATGCCGAACTGCGCCCGGCCAACTCCAACGCCGACGCCGCGCAGCAAGTCGCCGATGGGCATGTCGATGCCGCGGTGAGTTCTCTCTTGGCCGCCGCTCATCGCGGTTTGTCGACGCTGGCCGACGGCGTGGTCGACGAAGCCAATGCGCGCACCCGCTTCGTGCTGGTGGGACGACCGGGGCCGCCGCCGGCTCGTACCGGTGCCGATCGCACGTCGGTTGTTTTGCGGATCGACAACGTGCCTAGCGCGCTGGTGAGCGCGCTCGCCGAGTTCGGGATGCGCGGCATCGACCTGACCCGCATCGAATCCCGGCCCACCCGAGTTGAATTGGGCACCTACGTGTTCTTTCTGGACTGCGTGGGCCACGTCGACGACGACGCGGTCGCCGAGGCACTCAAGGCGCTGCACCGGCGTTGTACCGATGTGCGTTATCTGGGTTCCTGGCCGACGGGCGTGGTTGCCGGCGCGCCGCCGCCGCAATTGGACGAGGCGACGCGCTGGCTGGCCGGGCTGCGCGACGGCGCGACCGGCGAGGGCCAGGTGCGATGAGCGGTCGCCTGGTGTTGGTGCGGCACGGTCAGTCCTACGCCAACGTCGATCGCCGGCTGGACACCAGACCGCCGGGTGCGGAGCTGACGCCGTTGGGCCGTGAGCAGGCGCGGGAATTCGCGCGGGCCGCATCGTCGAGGCCCGGGCTGTTGCTGCATTCGGTGGCCACCCGCGCGGCGCAGACCGCGGCGGAGATCAGCGCCGAGATCGACGTGCCGGCCAGCGAAGTGGTCGGCATCCACGAGGTGCAGGTCGGTGAGCTGGAAAACCGTAACGACGACGACGCCGTCGCCGAGTTCAACGCGATCTACCAGCGCTGGTACGAGGGTGAGCGGGACGTGCCGATGCCCGGTGGGGAAAGCGGCAACCAGGTGCTCGACCGCTACCTGCCGGTGCTGACCGGGCTACGGACGCGCTACCTGGATGACGACGACTGGACCAGCGACATCGTCGTCGTCAGCCATGGGGCGGCGATCCGGCTGACGGCGGCCGTGGTGGCCGGCGTCGAGGGCAGCTTCGTGCTCGATCATCACCTCGCCAACACCGAGGCGGTGGTGCTCACACCGGTCACCGACGGGCGTTGGGATTGTGTGCAGTGGGGAACCCTGAAGCCGCCGTTCTCCCCGACGCCGGACGCCACTCCGGTCGCTGACGCGGTCGAGTCGGGCTCCGACCCGATGGGCTGATTGCCTGTCGGGCAGGCCGATTCAGATCGCCAGGGCGGCCGGTGCGTCCGCGTGTGCGCAGTCGCAGCCGACCGCGTCGCAGTCGACAACGAACGCGTGCGGCATCATCTCCGGGCTGGTGCAGCCCGCTTCGGTGCATTCCGACCGGTGCAGCCAATGGCGAATCAGCGTGCCGTGGCAGTGCTCCGTGCCCTCGCGGCAGTCGCGGCAACCCGTGCTCATGTGCCGTTCTTAGCACTGACCGCGGACAGTTTCGCGGTGCCGCGCCCGGCCGATCGACGTTATTTGGCTAGGCCCAGCCCAATTCGTGCAACCGGTCGTCGTCGATGCCGAAGTGATGGGCGACCTCGTGCATCACGGTGATCTTGACTTCCTCGACGACCTGCTCGTCGCTGTCGCAGACGTCCAGCAGCGCGTCGCGGTAGATCGTGATGGTGTCCGGCAGCGATCCGCCGTAATGGGAATCGCGCTCGGTCAACGCCACACCCTCGTACAGCCCGAGCAGGTCGTCGTCGTCGGGGTCACGGTCGGCGACGAGTACCACCACGTTGTCCATGACGGCGGCCAGTTGCGGCGGGATCAGGTCGAGCGCGTCGGACACCAGTTCGTCGAACCGTTGCGGATCCATCCGCACGGCCACCGGGCTATGCCCCCGGTGCGGGCGGCGGTGGCGGCGGAGGTTCCGGCGCAGGAGGCGGTGGTGGCAGGAACGGGTTTGGCGCCTCCGGTGCCGGGGGCGGCGGTTCGGGGGGCGGTGCCTGTGCCGGCGGTGCAGCCGGCTCGGTGGCCGGGGCGGGCTGCTGGCCGGGCAGGTGCTGGTTGCCCTGCCGTTGGCTGCTGGCATCGGACGAGCCGGATGAGCCGGACGAGCCCGATGAGCCGGTGGACGCAGCGCCACCACCACCTCCACCGGTGGCGGGCGTCATCGGGATCGGCGGCAGGTGCAGCCGCTCCTCCGGGATGTCCGGCGGCGGAACGGGGGGCTGGCCGTTGATCTTCAGTGGCCCCTTGGCGCTGTTGAGCAACGTTGCCCAGCCACCGTTACCCAGGGTCGCCCCGATGCTGCAGGCAACCTGTCGGCTACCGGCCGACCAGCTGGGCAACGACAGCGTGCTGTAGATCAGCGTCAGCGTGGTGCTGCGCAACTGCACCGGCGCGAGGTAGGCCTCGGTCAGCTTGGTGCACGAGTCCTTGATGAAGCCGTCCTGCTCGGGCTCCGGCGGCAGGGCGTCGGGAAACTTGGCGAGCAGGTTGACCGTGCCGGTGACCTCCATCGAGTGCGGCGCGGCGCAATCGACCGGAATGTCGGTGGGCTGGTTGGTCGACGGGTCGATACCCAGGCAGGTGCCGTCCGGCCAGACCTTGGACTCGTCGACGTCGGCGACCTTGCCTTTGAAGGCGAGTTGCTCGTTACCTGTTCCCGGCAGCTGCAATCCGCACAGCATCCGCCGGTCGCCGAACTGCCGCCACGCTTTGTCGCCGGACCACAACATGCTGATGATGAATTTGCTGTTGGGGTCGAACTTGGCGCCGAGGTAGCGGCGCGCAGCCGACTCGCACTGCTCCTGGCTGATCTGCTCGATCCGGGCGGCCGACGGCGGTGGGGCCTGCGGGCCGTACTCCGAACCGGGGAACGTGCGCATGTCGACGGACTCGGCGACCTCGAACCGGTGGTCGTCTTTGCAATCGACGATGGCGGCGGCCTCGGGCAGCCGATCCGGCCACATCAGGCAGTTGCCGCTGACGGCGCGATTGAACGCGTCGTTGCCCTTCGACCCGGTGGGCGGCACGGGGTCGATGTAGCCGGCCAGTCGCCCCGGACCGTTCCCGATCGGAAGGGCGGTGACGAGGCCGGCGATGAGCAGACCACCGAGAGCGGTCAGCAGCAGCGCCCGCCGGGTAGCCGAGGCGTGCAGCGTGCCCTGCAGGGCGGTCAGCCACTCGGCGCGCGACAGCCGTCGTCCGGGCCGGTCGGCCGGCCCAGTGTGCTGTCCCGCGGACTGCTCGGACTCGTGCAACATTGCCTCCATTCTGACAGGCCCACCCCGCCGCGTGACAGCTGATGCAGAAGTAAGTTCATGTGGTTGCCGGAGGTGGCTGCCGCACGCGTAGGGTTCTAGCCCGTGATCGACCTGAAACTGCTCCGGGAAGACCCCGATGCCGTCCGCCAGTCCCAGACCAGCCGGGGTGAGGATCCCGCCCTGGTTGACACGCTGCTGGCAGCCGACACCGCCCGCCGGGCCGCGATCTCGACAGCGGATTCGCTGCGCGCCGAACAAAAGGCCGCCAGCAAGAAGGTCGGCGCCGCGTCGGCCGACGAACGCCCGGCGCTGCTGCAGCGGGCCAAGGAATTGGCCGATCAGGTCAAGGCCGCTGAGGCCGAGCAGGCCAACGCGGAGCAGGCCTTCACTGCCGCGCACATGGCGATCTCCAACGTGATCATCGACGGCGTGCCCGCCGGCGGGGAGGACAACTATGCCGTCCTCGACGTCGTCGGCGAACCGGCCAGCATCGACAACCCGAAAGACCATCTGGAACTCGGCGAGGCGCTGGGCCTGATCGACATGGAACGCGGCGCCAAAGTATCCGGTTCGCGGTTCTACTTTCTGACCGGTCGGGGTGCGTTGTTGCAGCTGGGACTGCTACAGCTGGCGATCCGGCTGGCGGCCGACAACGGCTTCATCCCGATCATTCCGCCGGTACTGGTGCGCCCGGAGGTGATGTCGGGCACCGGCTTCCTCGGTGCACACGCCGACGAGGTGTACCGGGTGGAGGCCGACGACCTCTACCTGGTCGGCACCTCCGAGGTGCCGCTGGCCGGCTACCACGCCGACGAGATCCTCGACCTGTCCAGCGGGCCGCAGCGCTACGCGGGCTGGTCGTCGTGCTTTCGCCGCGAAGCCGGCAGCTACGGCAAAGACACCCGCGGCATCATCCGCGTGCACCAGTTCGACAAGGTCGAGGCATTCGTCTACTGCACGCCCGCCGACGCCGAGGCCGAGCATCAGCGGCTGCTGGGCTGGCAGCAGGAGATGCTCGCCCGCATCGATGTGCCCTATCGGGTAATCGACGTGGCCGCAGGCGATCTCGGCTCGTCGGCGGCCCGCAAATTCGACTGCGAGGCGTGGGTGCCCACCCAGCAGGCCTACCGCGAGCTGACCTCGACGTCGAACTGCACCACCTTCCAGGCCCGCCGGCTGGCCACCCGCTACCGCGATGCCGGCGGCAAACCGCAGATCGCCGCGACGCTCAACGGCACGCTGGCCACCACCCGCTGGCTGGTCGCCATCCTGGAGAACCACCAGCGACCCGACGGCAGTGTGCGGGTTCCCGAGGCGTTGGTGCCCTTCGTCGGCACCGAAGTGCTGGAGCCGGCCTAAGTCCGGTCCATGGTCGACGCCGTCGTGGCGTTTGCACGCGCACAACGAGCAAATGTCCGGTAGGTCGGATAGCGCAGGTTGCACAGTCGTCCCTGCTTTATCATTTTCTGCACCGACGTCCTGCATTTATGGATGGGGCAACCGCGTCGGAGGGGTGTGTGAGCGCGATGGGCTGGCTCATTGTGTGGTGGCGACAAGCCGACCATTACGACGTGCTGCGCTCTCACCTGCAGGCCCGCGGCATGGCCACTTTTATCCGAGCCACCATTTCGGTGATCGCCGGCGGTTTGGCAGTTGTCGCCCTCGCGACGCTTTGGACCCCGACCGGACCGCGGGGCGTTGTCGCGCTCACTTGCACGCTGGCCGCCGCCACGGGCGCCGTGGGCGGTGCGCTGTTGTGGGCGCTGCGCTGGCCGACCCGTGCCGTAGCGCTTTGGTTCGCCGTGCTGTCCAGCGCCAACACAGCCCTGATCGCACTGGCTCAAAGCGATCCCCTCGTCGGGATGCTGATCTGTACCACGTTCGCGACCATCGCCAGCTACATTGCGGTGTTTCACACTGCGCCGTTGATGGCCTACAACTTCGCGATCGCCAGCTTGCTCGGCGCCGTCGAAGCCATCCGCATGGCGGCGAAGTTCAACATCGTCCAGGCCTCGTGCGCTTACGCGCTGCTGCTGCTCAATCTGGCTGTGCCTTTCGGCATCCAGGTGGTTGTGCACGTGCTCGGCACCGATGCAGTGCGGTCCGAACGTGACCAGCTCACCGGACTGCTGACCCGGCGCGCCTTTCGCCGGCGTGCCAAGTCGTGCCTGGAGCAGGCGAATCGGCAACTCGATCACTTCGTCGTCACCGTGATCGACTTGGACTGTTTCAAGCAGCTCAACGACAACTACGGGCACAGCACCGGCGACGATGCGCTGGTCTCGGTGGCCCGTGCGCTGGGTGACAGCACCGACGACACTGCGGTCATCTGCCGGTCGGGCGGCGAGGAATTCGTCATCGCCGACGTCTGGCACCCCGACGAAGTCGGCCGTAGAGCGCAGCAACTATGCGAGGTCATCGCCGCACTACCCTTCGGCATCACTGCCAGCGTCGGCACTGCCGGCATCCATCGCCGCAGCCGATGCCGCGATGTACGTCGCCAAACGGCGCGGCGGGAACCGGGCCGACCACCATGAGTGGCCGCCGCCGCTGTCCAGCTTCACCGACGACGAGACCGACTACCGCGACGGGGTCAGCGCTTAAGCGTCGATCGCCTCGTGTGCCCTTGCATGCCGGCGCTGCCGCTCGATGGTGGCGAAGTAGAAGGCGAACGGGAAGGCGAAGCTGGTGAAGAAGCTGGAGAGGAAGAACAGCCACGGGCGCCGCAGGCCACGCCGATAGCCGTCGATGATCGTAAACACCGGCATCAGAATGACATTCGCGATCATGTAGTCCTGGTTGCCCGAGCCGCAGGCAGGCGTGGCGAACTGCCCCTTGATGAATTCCGGATAGCTGGCCGGTCCAGAGACGAGATTTCCCTGCCCGTGGGCGGCCATTACGAAGTGGATGTTGAACCAGTAACCCAGCACTATCGACGCGATGCCGGCGGCGTAGTACACGCATTCCAGCGGCGAGAGCCACGGCCCATTAGCGGGCCTGGCGTAGACATTTCGGTTCGAGGCGATGATTGCAGCGATACAGCCGAGCCCGAGCAGGAAGTGCACGATGATCGAGACCATGGGCGCAGTCTCACCCCTCACCCAAAGTTTTGTCAATGTTGACATAACTCGATTTGCGGTACGTTACAGGCATGGTCCGGCCGGCTCAGACGGCGCGCAGCGAGCGCACCCGTGAGGCGCTGCGCCAGGCCGCGCTGGTGCGGTTCCTGGCCCAGGGTGTCGAAGACACCTCGGCTGAGCAGATCGCTGCGGACGCCGGGGTCTCGCTGCGGACCTTCTATCGACACTTCTCCTCCAAGCACGATCTGCTCTTTGCCGACTACACCGGACTGCACTGGTTTCGCGCCGCGCTGGACGACAGACCGGCAACCGAATCGATCATCGATTCCGTGCAGGCGGCGATCTTCGCGTTTCCGTATGACGTTGACGCCGTGGCGAAAATCGCTGCGCTGCGGGACGACGAGATCGACCCCCGCCGCATCGTCCGTCACATTCAGGAAGTGCAGGCCGACTTCGCCGATGCCATTCAAAACCAGCTTCAACGCCGTAGCTGTGCGGTCGATCCGACGCCGGATGACCGGTTGCGCGTTGCGGTGACGGCCCGCTGCATCGCTGCGGCCGTTTTCGGCGCGATGGAGGTCTGGATGCTCGACGGCGATCGATCGCTCGGCGAACTGGCGCGGGTCTGCCATGTTGCGCTGGAGTCGGTGCGAGCCGGCATCACCGATGCCTGGGCGGACGCAGTTTCGTCATAATTGACAAAACCTGCCAACCGTGCCAGCCTGCGCAGCAGAACGGAAGGCGGAGCAGATGATCGACTACGACGCGATCGTGATCGGCGCCGGCCACAATGGGCTGGCCGCCGCGGTGCTGCTGCAAAAGGCGGGACTGCGGACCCTGTGCCTGGAGTCCAAGCTGTACGCCGGCGGGATGGCTTCCACCGTCGAGCTTTTCGACGGCTACCAGTTCGAGATCGCGGGCTCGGTGCAATTCCCGACCGCCCCGGTGGTCCGCCAGGCGTTAGGCCTGGACACGTTGCCGACGATCGACCTCGAGGTGATGTCGGTGGCGCTTCGCGGTGTCGGTGACGACCCGATGGTCCAGTACAGCGACCCGATCAAGCTGTTCACCCACCTCAACGAAGTGCACGGGGCCGACGCCGTCAACGGCATGGTCGGGCTGATGGCCTGGGCCCAGGCGCCGACCCGGGCGCTGGGCCGGTTCGACGCCGGCGCGCTGCCGAAGACGTTGGACGAGATGTACGCTTGCGCCACAAATGAATTCGAGCGTTCAGCGATCGATGACATGCTATTCGGGTCGGTTACCGACGTGTTGGACCGCTATCTTCCCGATCGCGAAAAGCACGGCGCGCTGCGCGGCTCGATGACGGTGCTGGCGGTCAACACCCTTTACCGCGGGCCGGCGACACCGGGCAGTGCGGCCGCGCTCGCGTTCGGGCTCGGCGTTCCCGACGGCGACACCATGCAGATGAAGAAGCTGCGCGGCGGCATCGGCGCGCTGACAACGCATCTGGCCGACTCCCTGGTGCGCGGTGGCGGCGAAGTTCGACTGCGCACCAAGGTGACCGAGATTCTGGTCGCCGACGCCCGTGTGAGCGGGGTGCGCACCGAGGCAGGCGACACATTGACCGCGCCGATTGTGGTCTCGGCGGTCGCGCCCGACCTGACCGTCAACGATCTGATCGACCCCACGGTGCTACCCGCCGACGTCCGCGAACGGTACGCGCGAATCGACCACCGCGGCAGCTACATCCAGATGCACTTCGCGCTGGACGAGCCGCCCACCTTCGCCGCCCCCTATGAGGCGCTCAACGACCCGAGCATGCAGGCTTCGATCGGCATCTTCTGCACGCCGGAGGAAGTCCAGCAGCAGTGGGAGGACTGCCGGCGCGGGATCGTGCCCGCCGACCCGACGGTGGTCTTCCAGATCCCGTCACAGAACGACCCGGACCTGGCGCCTGAGGGCAAGCACGCCGCGTCGGCATTCGCGTTGTGGTTCCCCATCGAGGGTGAGGTGGACTACGGCGCGGCGAAGGTCGAGATGGGTCAGCGGGTGATCGACAAGATCACTCGGTTGGCGCCCAACTTCGAACGCAGCATCAGCCGCCACACCACCTTCACGCCCAAGCACATGGGCGTGATGTTCGGCGCCCCCGGCGGCGACTACTGCCACGGCCTCTTCCATGCGCAGCAGGTCGGACCCAACCGGCCCGGCCCGAAAGGCTTTATCGGGCAGCCGATTCCGGTGCACGGACTCTACCTCGCCAGCACCGGATGCCACGGCGGGCCGGGTATCACGTTCATCCCGGGTTATAACGCAGCGCAGCAAGCGCTGGCCGACTTCGGGCGCTGACCGGCGTCCTGCTAACCGGGGTTGGCTTAGCTGCGGATCGAATCGTGGCGGCCACGCGGTGTGCCCGTCGCGAGGCGACCAGGTGCGCTGGTGCAGTGTCACACCGAAGTTCCTCGCAGACCCCGAAGCGCTGTGACAAACACGTCAGTCGAGGGTTCGCGGTATTCGCAGTGGGTTGACCTGTTCTTTTTTGGTTTGGGCTGCTGGGATCTGCGCACTAAAGTCGGGGGCCGGGCCTGCCGCGGTGGCCGCATCGTGAAGACCGCCTTCGGCGCGAGCGCGGTATAGATGGTGTGGTTTCGCGATGTGGATCGCGTGCGGTCGAGAACCCAATGATGACGGCCACACTCCGGCGCGGATTGGGTAGCCGGGATTTGTCGTACCCGGCTGCGATGATGAGGTTATGTCCTCGACCGCATCGTTCGGCTCTGCCGCAACGCGCCCTGACCAGCGCCTTGAGGTGCTGTTCGAGGAGTTGGCGGAGTTGGCCGGTCAGCGCAACGCGATTGATGGGCGCATCGTGGAGATCGTCGCCGAGCTGGATCGCGATGAGCTGTGCGGCGCCACGGGTGCACGCTCGGTCGCGGCGGTGGTGGCCTGGAAGATCGGCTCGTCATCGGCAAACGCCCACACGATCACCACCGTCGCGCGTCGGCTTGAGGCGTTTCCGCGCTGCGCCCAAGACATGCGGGAGGGTCGACTGTCGCTGGATCAGGTCGGGGTCATCGCGGCGCGCGCGGGTGAGGGATCTGATGAGCATTACGCGCAGTTGGCGCGGGTCGCCACGGTCAACCAGTTGCGCACCGCGGTCAAGCTGGAACCGCGACCCCAACCCGATTCTTCACCTGAACCGCAGCGCTCGATCACCAAGACCTGCGGCGAGGAGTTCAGCTGTTGGCGGATCAAACTTCCGCACCTAGACGCGGCGAAGTTCGAGGAGGCGCTGGCGTCTCATCGTGATGCGCTGATCGCCGAGTGGAAACACGATCGCAGCAATGGCCAGGGCGCAGCAGATATCGCGCCGCCATTGCCCGGCACTGTCGAGGCGTTTATGCGCCTGGTCGAGGCCGGATGGGACGCCGAGGCGGCCCGCCGACCACACGGTCATCACACCACAGTGGTGGTGCACGTCGACGTTGAGCAGCGCGCCGGCGCGCTGCATCTGGGTCCACTGCTCACCGACGCCGAACGGAAATACCTGACCTGTGATGCCACTTGCGAAGTCTGGTTTGAACGTGACGGCGAGCCCATCGGCGCCGGCCGAGTGACCCGCCAGATCAGCCGGCGGCTTCGCCGCGCGCTCGAGCACCGCCAGCCCGCGTGCGGGGTTCCCGGCTGTGGGGCGACCCGCGGTCTGCATGCACACCACATCCGGCACTGGGAAGACGGCGGCCCCACCGAGTTGGCCAACCTGGTGCTGCTATGCCCCTATCACCACCGATTGCACCACCGGAGGGTGATCACCATCACGGGACCCGCAGCCGATCTGACCGTCACCGACAGCTGCGGGCGACCGCTTAGCGCAGGATCGCTCGCGCGTCCGCCCAACCGTCCCCCGCCCGCCGCCGCGCCGTTTTCCGGGCCGACCGGCGAGCGCGCCGACTGGTGGTGGTACGAACCCTTTCAGCCGCAACCACCACCAACAAACAACTAGGTTGGTTAGCAGCATAGTATCGAAGCTGAAACAGGTTGAGGCATCCACGTTTTCGCTTTCGCTACCCGCTGCTATCGGGTCATGTTAATCAACGCCGACAAAAGGCCCGCACCGCCGCCGACCGATACCCAGTGCCCTCATCAAGACAAGACCCCCGTTGACGTGCGCACCAATTCGAGCCAAGTCGG
>DASQRI010000715.1:0-5856 GCA_035642975.1 Mycobacterium sp. | reverse complement strand
TCGTCGTCGATGATCGCCGCCCGGTTCGGCGTGCGCCTGGCGTTGAACGACGGCAACATGCCGATCTCGCCCCATTTGCGGATGTCGGCCGCCATCGCCGCGTAGTTCAGCGGCGGCTCCAACCGGAACGCGCCGGATTCGATGATCTTTCGCAGATAGTGCAGTTCGGCGGCCCCGCGCTCGACATATTGCTGAAGCTTGGCTGCCGCCTGCCCGGGCAGATCGATGAGGTTAGGCATCCTTCTACCCTATGTGACGTACGTCGCAGCCAGACGGGAAAATCCTCCGGAATTACCATCAACCCATGGGGCCGGTGTCACTGGACGTGGGCGGACGCCAGGTCGAGGTGACCCACCCGGACAAGGTGATCTTCCCCGGCCATGACGGGCAAGCCGGCCACACCAAACTCGACCTGGTCCGCTACTACCTGGCCGTCGCCGACGGTGCGCTGCGTGGTGTCGCCGGACGCCCGATGATCCTGAAGCGCTTCGTCAAGGGCATCGACCAGGAGGCGATTTTTCAGAAGCGCGCGCCGGCGAAACGGCCCGACTGGGTCGATGTCGCCGAACTGCGCTACGCCTCCGGCACCTCGGCCAAGGAAGCCGTCGTCTACGACGCCGCCGGCCTGGCGTGGGCGATCAACCTGGGCTGTGTCGACCTCAACCCGCATCCGGTGCTGGCCGATGATCTCGACCACCCAGACGAACTCCGTGTCGATCTGGACCCGATGCCCGGCGTGACATGGCGGCAGATCCTCGACGTCGCACAGGTGGCTCGCGAGGTGCTCGAGGACTATGGACTGACCGCGTGGCCGAAGACGTCCGGGTCGCGCGGCTTCCATATCTATGCGCGCATCGCGCCGAACTGGTCGTTTCGGCAGGTGCGGCTGGCCGCCCAAACGGTGGCGCGGGAAGTGGAGCGACGCGCACCCGAGCTGGCGACCAGCCGCTGGTGGAAGGAAGAACGCGAGGGGGTGTTCGTCGACTTCAACCAGAACGCCAAAGACCGCACGGTCGCGTCGGCGTATTCGGTGCGGGCCACCCCGGACGCGCGGGTCTCCACGCCGCTGCACTGGGACGAGGTCGCCGACTGCGACCCGGCCGCGTTCACCGTGGCGACGGTGCCGCAGCGGTTCGCCGACGTCGGGGATCCCTGGGCGGGGATGAACGACTCCGCTGCCGGCCTCGAACGGCTGCTCACGTTGGCCGAGGAACTCGGTCCTGCCGAGAAGGCGCCGAAGGGTGCGCGCCGTGGCGCGACTAGTGCGGCCAGCGGCCGGCGGCAGTCGGTCATGCCGCTCATCGAGATCGCTCGCACCAAGACCAAGGATGAGGCGATGGCCGCCCTGGCCACCTGGCGTGACCGCCATCCCGCCGCAGCGGACCGGCTGGAGCCCGCCGACGTGCTGGTCGACGGCATGCGCGGCCCGAGCTCGATCTGGTATCGGATTCGGATCAACCTGCAGCATGTGCCCGATGGCGAGCGACCGCCGCAGGAGGAGCTGATCGCCGACTACAGCCCCTGGCCTACCCCGCCGACCCGCTGAGCCGCCGCATAATGCCGCCAAACACGCACGCCACCAAGGATGTTGATGCCTGGCCGCACGGAGTCGCGGCACCTGCGCCCCGACGCCGCGGCCATGGGAGAGAATTACGCAATGCAGGCGACTGAGCAAACCCCGGGTCTGCGGGAGCGCAAAAAGATCAGAACCCGCCAGACCATCCGGCGGGAGGCGTTCCGGCTGATCGAACAAAACGGCTACGACGCCACCACCGTCGAGCAGATCGCCGAGGCCGCGGAGGTATCGCCGAGCACCTTTTTCCGATATTTCCCGACTAAGGAGTCCGTGTTGCTCGCCGACGACATGGACCCGCTGATTCTCGACGCCCTGGCCGCACAGCCGCCCGACCTGTCGCCGAGCCAGGCAGTCCGTCGGGCCTTCCAGACCGCGATGGCCAACCTGTCCGAGGACCAACAGGAGTTCGAAAGCACCCGGCAACGACTGATCTTCTCGTTACCGGAGCTCAAGGCCGCCATGTACGACGAGTACTACCGCACCATCACCACATTCGCCGAAGCGATCGGCCACCGGATCGGCCGCGACGCAGGAGATTTCGAATTGCGGGTGTTTGCCGGCGCCCTGGCCGGCGCCATGATGGCCGTTTACGATCCCGGCCCGGACGCGGTCGACACCGTCTCGCGCGCCCTGGACTTCGTCGACGCCGGCATGCCGTTGACCTGAGTGAACGCTGTTATTCTCACGCGATGCACGAGCAATGGAGTCGGCGGGGGGTGCTACGTGCCGGCGCGGCGGCGGGGCTGCTCATGTTCGCGGCTCCGGCGGCCTGCTCGTCGCACAGATCGGCACCCAGCACCGGCGGTGGTGGCGCGCCGGCCACCATCACACACGCCTTCGGTGAGACGACGCTCTCCGAGCCGCCCAAGCGAGTGGTCAGCGCCGGTTTCACCGGTCAAGACGACCTGCTGGCGCTCGGAATCGTGCCGGTCGCGGTGACCAATTGGTTCGGCGACCAGCCATTCGGGGTGTGGCCGTGGGCCCTACCGAAGCTCGGCAACGCCAAACCCGTTGTGTTGAACCTCGACAACGGAATTCAGGTGCACCAGATCGCCGGGCTGAAACCCGATCTGATCGTCGCCACCGATGCCGGACTGGACGAGGACACCTACCAGAAGCTCGCGGCGATCGCCCCAACGCTTCCACAGTCCGACGGCTACGCGTTCTTCGAGCCGTGGAAAGACCAGGCGACCGCGATCGGCCAGGCGGTATTCCGGACCGACCAGATCAAATCGCTGATCAGCGGGGTCGACAAGGGTTTCGCGGCCGTCGCGGACAAATTTCCGCAGTTCAAAAACAAGCGGGTGCTGCTGCTGCAAGGCAGGCTCCACGACAATAACGTGGTGGCGACAACCGGTTGGCGCACAGAGTTTTTGACCCAGATGGGTCTGGCTGTCGCCGACAGCATCACCGCGTTCGCCGTCGATCAGCAGCGTGCATTCATCCCGCGCGACAAGATCAAGCCCGTGCTCGATGCCGCCGATCTCCTGGTCTGGACGACCGAAGCCGACACCGATCAAGCGCAGCTGATGGCCAATCCCGACATTGCCGCGCTGCAGGCGCGCAGCGTGTTCACCACCAAGGATCAGGCTGGGGCCATCGCGTTCGCGTCGCCGCTGAGCTATCCCCTGGTGGCCGACCAGTTGCCGCCGCTGATCGCCAATATCCTGCATTAGATCGGGCCGGTCACTACGGTTTTCGCGATCCGGCCAGCTGTGCATTGGCTAAGGCAGCTCTGGCATTGCTCGAAGTTCTCTGGCCGTCGTCCGATCACGAGGTTACCGTTGAGTAATGAGCGTCGCGACGGATCCGAGCGTGGCCGACACCGTTCTCGACTACGGCGATCAGGCGCTGCTGCTGCAATTCGACAGCACCGCCGAGGTATTGGCGTGGGCGGCTGCCCTTCGTGAGACCGCGATGCCCGGCGTGCTCGACATCGTTCCGGCCGCCCGCACGGTGTTGCTCAAACTCGACGGCCCGCGCCGGCAAAGCGCGATCCGTCGCCGACTCCGCGAGCTGCGGGTAACTCGCGACGCAGTGGCGACGGTGCCGCGAGGCGAGGCGACCGTGATCGACGTCGTCTACGACGGCGCGGATCTGGCCGAGGTTGCCGACCGGACCGGACTGACCACCGCGCAGGTCATCGAAGCTCACTCGGCCACCCCGTGGCAGGTTGGATTCTGTGGTTTCGCACCGGGTTTCGCGTATCTGGTCGACGGCGACCCGCGGCTGGTGGTGCCGCGGCGGTCCGAGCCGCGGTCAGCCGTACCCGCCGGTGCAGTCGGCCTGGCCGGCGAGTTCACCGGAATCTATCCGCGGCGCTCTCCCGGCGGATGGCAGCTGATCGGCCACACCGACGCGGCGCTGTGGGACATCGACCGTCCGGAACCGGCGCTGCTGACGCCGGGCATGTGGGTACAGTTCCGGCCCGCGTAGCGGCGGGCGTGCGAGGACGCGAAGGGAGAAACCCATGACAACCCTGGAGATCTTGCACACCGGACCGCTGGCCCTCGTCCAAGACCTCGGACGGGTCGGGCTTGCCCACCTCGGCGTCACCCGATCGGGCGCCGCCGACCGGCGATCGCACACGTTGGCCAACCGCCTGGTGGCCAACCCGGACGACCGCGCCACCATCGAAGTGACCCTGGGCGGATTTTCGGCGCGGGTTCGCGGCGGCGGCGTCGACATCGCGGTGACCGGCGCGGACACCAACCCGAGCGTCGGCGGGATGATGTTCGGCGCCAACAGCATTCAGCATGTCCGCGACGGCGGGGTGATCACGCTGGGCGTGCCACGCTCGGGACTGCGCAGCTATCTGGCCGTACGCGGCGGTATCGACGTCACACCCGTGCTGGGCTCCCGCAGCTATGACGTGATGTCCGCGATCGGCCCGCTGCCGCTACAAGCCGGGGACGTCGTGCCGGTCGGCGAGCACACCGAGGAGTATCCCGACCTCGACCAGGCGCCGGTGGCGCCGATCTCGGAAAATCTGGTGGAACTGCTGGTGTTGCCGGGGCCGCGGGACGACTGGCTCACCGATCCCGACGCCCTGGTGCGTACCATCTGGATGACCTCCGACCGCAGCGACCGAGTCGGCATGAGGCTGGAGGGACGCCCGCTGCACTACCGCAGCCCGGACCGTCAATTGCCCAGCGAAGGCGCCACTCGCGGTGCGATCCAGGTGCCGCCCAACGGATTACCGGTGATCCTTGGTCCCGATCACCCCGTCACCGGCGGCTATCCCGTGGTTGGCGTGATCGCCGATGAAGACATCGACAAGGTCGCTCAGGTGCGGCCGGGACAGTATGTGCGGCTGCACTGGTCGCGGCCCAGGGCCACGCCGGCCTCTCAGTCGAGTTCGGTGGCGACAAGCTAGTTGACCTGGTAGACCGGCAGTGTGCACACCCAGGTCCATACCGCCCGCCTGGTCCACACTGCCGACCTGAAAAGCGATGCCCGGCAGCGCGCCTACGAAATGGTCAACGACGCGTTCGCCGGCGAATTCACCGACGCCGACTGGGACCACGCGCTGGGCGGGATGCATGCCCTGATCTGGCGTCACGGCGCGATCATCGCGCACGGGGCGGTGGTCCAACGACGCCTGCTGCACCGCGGTGCCGCATTACGCTGCGGCTACGTCGAAGCTGTTGCGGTGCGCGAAGATTGGCGCGGCCAAGGCCTGGGGATCGCGATCCTCGATGCGTGCGAGCAAGTGATACGCGGCGGCTATCAGCTCGGCGCGTTGAGCTCCTCGGACCGCGGCAGGCGGCTCTACACGCTGCGCGGTTGGCTGCCGTGGCGCGGGCCGACATCGGTGTTGGCGCCGAACGGGCCGACCCGGACGCCCGACGACGATAGCTCGGTGTTCGTCTTGCCGGTGGGGATCAAGGTGGACGAGACCGCCGCGTTGACGTGCGATTGGCGCGATGGGGAGGTGTGGTGACCGTCGCGGCCGGCCCCCCCGGCCGCGGTTGAGCGAACCCGGATCGCACAGCAACGCTTCAGCAATTGCTCGGTAACTCAGCCGAAATTTCGATGGCATACATCATTCATATGAGTCGCACCGTCGCGCCGTCGCTCACGGGCTACCGCGTGGCAGTCACATCTGCGCGGCGTTCCCGCGAGCTGTGCACGTTGTTGCACCGCCACGGCGCCACGGTTGTCAGTGCGGCGGCGATCACCATGGTCGCATTGTCCGATGATGACGAATTACGCTGCAATACAAGGTTATTGGTGGCCAAACCACCTGACATTCTGATCGCGACGACGGGTGTCGGATT
>DASQRI010000714.1:0-6577 GCA_035642975.1 Mycobacterium sp. | reverse complement strand
ATGCGAAACCACTTGCTGATCAACCGGTCTTTGCGGACGCGGTGACGGAACACCAGCGCCATGTCGTACACGTAGCGCACCATCTGGAAGCCCTCGATGTCGACCTGTCGGCGGGCCAGATCCAGTGATGCGAGCAGTTGCTGGTTGGGCGAGGTCGAGGTGTGGGTCAAAAACGCTTCACCGAACGCGTCGCGGGACAGCGCTGTGAAATCCTGGTCGCGGATGTGGATCATCGACGCCTGCCGCAGCGCCGACAACGACTTGTGGGTGGAGTGGGTGGCGTAGACGCGCACGCGCGCCCGGCTGGGGTCGGGCAGCAGCCGCTGCTCGCTCCACTGCGCCCGGTCCTCCCCTGATTCGAAACCGGGCATCGCCTCGCGCCACTGCCGGTACTCCCGGGCATAGGCCGGCGACGCCAACATCGATTCGAGCTGCTCGGCGGCGACCATTGCGGTGCGCTGCCGCGCCCACGGCACCGCGGTGGCGAACGCGTACCACGCCTCGTCCCACAGGAAGCAGATGTCCGGCTTGATCGCCAGCACCTCCTCCATGACCCGTCGCGGGTTGTAGACGACGCCGTCGAAGGTGCAGTTGGTCAACAGCAGCATCCGCACCCGGCCCAGCTGCCCCGCGGCTTCCAAGACCAGCAGCGCCTTTTTGATGGTGGGTAGCGACACGGCGCCATATATCGCGAACGGCTGCAGCTCGTAGGCGTCCAGGTACAACGGGTATGCCCCCGCCAACACCAGCCCGTAGTGGTGCGACTTGTGGCAGTTGCGGTCGATCAGAACGATGTCGCCCGGCCGGGTGAGAGCCTGCACGACGATCTTGTTCGCGGTGGATGTTCCGTTGGTGACGAAGTACGTCTGGTTGGAATTCCAGGTTTTGGCGGCTTTGTCCATCGCTTTTTTGATGTTGCCGTGCGGGTCCAGCAGCGAGTCCAGACCACCCGAGGTGGTCGAGGTCTCGGCCATGAAGATGTTGCGGCCGTAGAACTCCCCCATGTCGTGCAGTGTCTTGGAGTTGAAGATGCTGGCGCCGCGCGCGACGGGAAGGGCGTGGAATTGGCCTGCCGGCCGTGCGGCGTAGGCCCGTAATGCGTCGAAAAACGGTGTGGCGTAACGATTCCGAATACCGGCCAGCACGGTGGTGTGCAGATCAGTGACGTCGTTGAGCCGATAGAAAGTGCGGTCGTAGGCGTCGGATTGGTCCTCGGACTCGGCGGCGATCGATTCGTCGGTGAGCAGATAGAGGTCGATGTGCGGCCGCAGCTCGCGGATCCACTCGCCGCATTCGACCCAGTCGTGGGTGCGGTCGGTGGCCACCACGGCGTCGTTGGCGCCGAGCAAGGTGGTCATCAACGGCACCCGGTCGTGGGACCGCAGCGGGATGTCGTGCCGGATGATGGCCGCCTGGATCTCCCCGTTGAGCGCGACCGCGGTGATGGCGTCCTCGACGCTGGTGACGACCAGCAGCTCGAACTGCACGTCGTCGGACGGGTCGCGAATCGCACGTAGGTTTTCCGCCAGTCCTTCCGGAGCCGTCACCGGGGCATCGTCAGCGAGCAGCACGGTGTAGAACTGCTGCTCTTTGGCCCGGGCCACCAACTCCTGGTCGGCCAACGATGAGGAGGTGTCGAACAACGCCGCGCGGTCGCCGTATTCGGAGAGCAGGCGCACGGCCAGCGACACCTGCTCGGCAAGGCTCACCGTGGCGAGTTGGTCCAGATAGCCGCGGTATGCCGCGAGGTTCTCCGGGCCCGGGTAGATCCAGTAGCGCTCGTAGGCACTGAGGCGGTTGAGCAGGCGCCTCACCCGGGCCGCTTCGTGGCTGGTGTCCAGCCCGGCACGGTCGACGACGGCGAGTTGGTGGCACGCGTCGTCGAGCAGATTCCAGGTGTCGATGCGCGAGTACGACGGGTTCGCGACCGCCGCTAACGCGGAGACACGAAGCCGCCTGGGGCGCCTGCCGTCTCGGTCCATATCGCCAGTGTGTACCTGGTGTTAACCAACCTGCAGGCATTTCGCCGACGCGCCGGCTACTGCCGCTAATGCCACGTCTGCCACAGCAGACTCTGCGTAGAGGCAATACGCGTTGACACACTTCGCTGTCGCTCGGAGGCGGGCAAGACACCTGCCGCCGGTTGGAGGTTCTACTGAGGCTTGCCGGCTCAGCCCTCGAACTCGTCGTCGTCGTGGCCTGGGCGTTCGCCGCGGGTGATCTCCATCCACCGCCGAACTGGAAGATCCCAGCGCCTTGAAGAGGTGGGCGCATCCTCGGTGACGTCGGACAGCGACCGCACCACCGCCTGGGTCAACGCCATGATCGCCGCCATCACCGGAAGTAACGGCCGGAACGGCTGGGCCGCCGAGCGCACCGTGCTGATCCGCCGCGCCACGACGAGGCGTTCGATCGAGTGATAAAGCCAGGCCCCGACGCCTAGCGCGTAGATCGCCAGCGCCGCCGCGATCGCCGCCTGCCCGTAGGCCGCGCAGAACACCGCCCCCAGCACGACCGTCGCCGCCAGCACAGCGGCGATGACGACGCGCAGCTCCAACCGGGTCATGAATCCGCGCTGGGCTCGGGGCTCAATTGTCCGTCTTCTCCTCGGGCCCCTCCCGGGGCCCGCATCGTCGCCGGACGACTGGACTGGACCGCTTGTGCAGCCGCCCGGATCTGCGGCGTCACCAGCATCACCTGGCCCAGCACCCCGTTGACGAAAGCCGGTGAGTCGTCGGTAGACAGCTCCTTGGCCAGCTCCACCGCCTCGTCGACGGCGACCGGCGCGGGGACGTCGTCGGCGTGCAGCAGCTCCCACACCGCGACCCGCAGAATGGCCCGGTCCACCGCGGGCAGCCGTTCCAGCGTCCAGCCCTGCAGATGCGACGCGATCAGGTCGTCGATGTGCGCAGCGTGCGCGCTGACGCCGCGGGCCACCGTCGCCGTGTACGGATTCAGCGGCGCCACATCGGGGTTGGCCGCCGCCAGCGCGGTGCGCGCGTCGGCCGCCTTGGCCGGGGACAATCCACGAGCCTCGGCTTCGAACAGCAGGTCGACGGCGCGCTTACGAGCCTGATGCCGTCCCCTGACGGGCCGGCTCACGCGTTGACACGTCCCAAGTAGCTGCCGTCGCGGGAGTCGACCTTCAGCTTGTCTCCGGTGTTGATGAACAACGGCACCTGCAGCTCCGCACCGGTCTCCACGGTCGCGGGCTTGGTGCCGGCGCTGGACCGGTCGCCTTGCAGACCCGGCTCGGTGTGGGTGACCACGAGTTCGACGGTCACCGGAAGCTCGAGGTACAGCGGCGCGCCGTTGTGGAAAGCGACCTGCACCGGCAGGCCCTCCAGCAGGAACCGGGCGGCGTCGCCCACCAGCGACTCCGACAACGGGTGCTGCTCGTAGTCCTGGCTGTCCATGAACACGAAGTCGGTACCGTCGCGGTAGAGATAGGTGGCGTCGCGTCGGTCCACCGTGGCGGTCTCCACCTTCACCCCGGCGTTGTAGGTCTTGTCGACCACCTTGCCGGAGAGCACGTTCTTCAGCTTGGTGCGTACGAACGCCGGGCCCTTGCCGGGTTTGACGTGCTGGAACTCGTTGATCTGCCACAGCTGGCCGTCGATCACCAGCACAAGTCCATTTTTGAAATCGGCAGTGCTTGCCACAGTCGGTCAATCTCCTACATGATCGCCAGTTATCTAGGGAATGGGATTTCGCCCGATCTTGTGTCTACCTGCGGATTCGACAGGCATAGCCAAGATAACACGTTTGCATAACGCTCTACCCTAAGATAACTGGTATGGGTGAATCTTTGCTGACGCCGGACCTTACCGAGCTGATTCCGTCGTGGGAAATCGCCCTGGTCGCGGCGAACAAGTCGCCGACCACTGTCAGTTCCTACCTGCGCGGGGTCAACTTGTACCTGCGTTGGTGCAGAGATGGCGGGCACCCGCTGGAGCTTACCCGCGCCCAGGTGCAGCGTTATCAGGCTGAACTCTCCGTCGCGGGCAAGGAGGCCAACACCATCAGGCTCCGCGGCGCCGCCCTGCGCCAGTTCGCCAAATGGCTCGTCGAGGAAGATGAGCTTGCCGACGACCCGTTGGTCGGCCTCAAGCCAGTGAAGCTACCGACCAAGGTTGTATCCGGTCTCAGCGACGACCAGTTGCGCGATCTCCTCAAAGCCTGCAAAGGCCCCAGCTTCCGCGACAAACGCGACGATGCCCTGGTGCGGCTGCTCTGCGAAACAGGACTGCGGGCCTCGGAGTGCCTGGCGTTGACGGTCGCCGACGTCGACCTCAAGCGGGGTCTGGTGACCGTCCAGCGCGGCAAAGGCGGCAAAGGCCGGGTGGCGCCGTTCTCCCCGCAGGTCGCCGCCGCGATCGACCGCTACCTACGTGCCCGGCGCAGCCACAAACTCGCCGCCACCCCGGCACTCTGGCTCGGATCGCACAACAAAGGATTCGCCTACTTCGGTCTCAACGACACGCTGCGCGATCGCGCCAAGACCGCCGGCATCGAAGGGTTCCATCTCCACCTGATGCGGCACACCGCGGCGACGCGCTGGCTGCGGGCCGGTGGCTCCGAAGGCGGATTAATGTCCATCGCCGGCTGGTCGACCCGGTCGATGATGGACCGCTACACCGGCGCCAGCCCCGCCGAACGCGCCGCAACCGAAGCTCGCGGGCTGGGATTGGGTGACCTGTGAACGATCGTCAACCACGAACACGGGCCGATCAGATCCGCGACGTGATGGGTACCGCCGGTCGCGAGTACCGGATCACGGTCACCGGCACCAGAAAGCGCGGCAGCAGGCCTGTACGGCTGCGAACGTTCCTCTGGGACAACATGTCCCAGAGATGGAGCCTCGACACCCAATACCTCAACGACCGGCACTTAGGCAAAGACGATCCGGCAGGCGTCGACAAGGTAGTCGCGTATCCATCAACACGATGTGCTGTACCTGCACGGGCTCTCGTCTGGGGATTTCGCGGCGGCGTCAGACGATCGAGCACTGCCGTCGGCAGACTGTACCGCGAGGTACATTTAAACATGGCCATCGAGCGCGCCGTTCTCCTCATTGCCGACATTGGCGGATACACGCACTACATGCAATGGAACCGGATGCACCTGGCCCATGCGCAGCTGACGGTGGCGGCGCTGCTGGAGTCGGTCATCGACGCCGGCAAAGGCCTGAAGCTGGCGAAGCTGGAGGGTGACGCCGCATTCTTCTGGGCACCAGACGGCAACGCCAAAGTGCTGGTGTGCGACCGGCTGTCGCGGATGCGCCAGTCGTTCCTCGCACGGCAGGAGAGGATCAAAAAGGACAGTGCCTGCGACTGCGCGAGCTGCGCGCAGCTAGACAACCTGTCGCTCAAGTTCGTCGCCCACGAGGGCGAGGTGGCAGAGCAAAGGGTTAAGCGCCACGTCGAGCTCGCCGGCGTCGACGTCATCCTGGTGCACCGCATGCTGAAAAACCAGGTACCTGTGTTGGAATACGTGCTGATGACCGACCCAGTGGCAGCGTGCCTCGACGAGTCGATGCGGCAGCTTTGCAAGCCGTTGACTCATGACTTCGAGGGCATCGGGCAAACGTCCACGCACTACATCGACCTCGCCACGTCCGAGGTGCCACCGGCTGTGCGAGACCCGAGCACCTCCGGCCGGCTGGGAGCGAAGCTGAAGTTGGAGTTGAGCACGCTTCCGTTCGTGCTCGGCATCAAGGAAGCCTGTGCAGGCTTCCGTAACCTGGGCCGCGGCACCATAGAAGTGCCGCCAGGATGAACCCCAGCGGGTTCGCTGGGCTTCGTTCACTCCGCGACCCGTGGCGTTTGCGTCGCCAGCCCTAGGCGTTCGTCGAGCAACTCATCAACGGCCCGCATCGAGGACAAGCCGCCGCCTCCTCGCAGCGACGCGCGCACCACGGCCCACAGTGACAACTCACGGTCAATCACATCAATGTCTCGGCTCGCATTGCCGGCTTCTTCAACGTCCACAATTGTGTACACGCGCGAGGCGCCCCCAAGGTTCCGCTGAAGCCCCGCGGGTGGCTACTCGGTGAGGTCGACGACCGTGGCGCCGACTGCAACCCGAGCGGCGCATGTCGGAGATCTGGGGTACGACATCGTGATGGCAGGGCCGCGTCGTGACGATTTCCCGAACCACTATGTCGGCGATCTTGTGGGTCATGAGCGCGGCTGGGTTGTTGTTCCGCCGACGTGCTGCCCGGATGGCCACAGCTACGGAGAGGCGGGCTGGTCGGTTAGCTCGGTGTGGTGTGCCTGCAATGACCGGCACATGGAGTAGCGCTGCTGATGCGGCCGATCCATTTACGCGCCGCAGCCCAGGCCGCACTGTCGGATCCGCGACAGAGGCCCGGTGTCGATGTGGGAAGACCAGCGGCGGCACGCACCAGACAATGAGTGACGTGTGGTCCGGCACCGGGACTGCAGTTGCGCAATCTGGCCAAAAGCTCGCGTGCGGCGGCTAGTACGAGACCGGTCCCTTTCTTTAGCGTTGGCCGAGTGATGGACGCGGACCCGGCACGGTGACGAGAACGGTTGAAACCAACATGAAGTGGTCC
>DASQRI010000713.1:0-2611 GCA_035642975.1 Mycobacterium sp. | reverse complement strand
GCGGGAGTCCAGCGCGCCGCAGAGGTCTAGCCGGAGCCTGTGCCAGCCGAAGGGATGATCCGATGCCCGCCATCGTGCTTGTTGGCGCCCAGTGGGGCGACGAGGGCAAGGGCAAGGCCACCGACCTACTCGGTGGGCGCGCCAAGTGGGTGGTGCGCTATCAGGGGGGCAACAATGCCGGGCACACCGTGGTACTGCCCAGCGGCGAGAACTTCGCTCTGCATCTCATCCCGTCGGGCGTGCTGACGCCCGGCGTCACCAACGTCATCGGCAATGGTGTGGTGGTCGATCCCGGTGTGCTGCTCGACGAGCTGAAGGGCCTCGATGACCGCGGCGTCGACACCTCTCGGCTGCTGATCTCCGCCGACGCGCATCTGCTCATGCCCTACCACGTGGCCATCGACAAGGTGACCGAGCGGTACATGGGCAGCAAGAAGATCGGCACCACCGGCCGCGGCATCGGGCCGTGCTACCAGGACAAGATCGCCCGTATCGGGATCCGGGTCGCCGACGTGCTCGACACCCAGGAGCTCACCCACAAGATCGAAGCCGCACTGGAATTCAAAAACCAGGTGCTGGTCAAGATCTACAACCGCAGGGCGCTGGACCCCGCCCACGTCGTCGAGGCCTTGCTGGAACAGGCGGAGAGTTTCAAGCACCGCATCGCCGATACCCGGCTGCTGCTCAACAACGCGCTGGAGGCCGGCGAGATCGTGTTGCTGGAAGGCTCGCAGGGCACCTTGCTCGACGTCGACCACGGCACGTATCCCTATGTGACGTCGTCGAATCCGACCGCGGGCGGCGCGGCCGTCGGCTCGGGCATCGGCCCGACCCGCATCACCACCGTGTTGGGAATCCTCAAGGCCTACACCACCCGGGTCGGCTCGGGGCCGTTCCCCACCGAATTGTTCGACGAGAACGGCGAATACCTGTCCAAGACCGGCGGCGAGTTCGGTGTCACCACCGGCCGGCGCCGACGCTGCGGCTGGTTCGACGCCGTCATCGCGCGCTACGCCACCCGGGTCAACGGGATCACCGACTACTTCCTGACCAAGCTCGACGTGCTGTCGAGTTTGGAGACCGTTCCGGTGTGCATCGGCTACCGCGTCGACGGCAAGCAGACCTCCGAGATGCCGATGACCCAGACCGATCTGGCCCGCGCCGAACCGATCTACGAGGAGCTGCCCGGCTGGTGGGAGGACATCTCCGACGCGCGACACTTCGACGACCTGCCGGCCAAGGCGCGTGACTACGTGTTGCGGCTGGAAGAGCTTGGCGGAGCTCATATTTCGTGCATCGGTGTCGGCCCGGGCCGCGACCAGACCATCGTGCGCCGCGACGTCCTGGCGGCCCGCCCGTGACGGATTCCTCGCAGAGCCCTGAACAACTCGATCCCGATTACGACCATCACGGCGGCTTCCCGGAATACGGCGCCGCCAGCCCGGGACCGGGTTTCGGCAGGTTCGTCACCGCCATGCGACGGTTGCAGGATCTGGCGGTGTCCGCCGACCCCGGTGACGACGTCTGGCGCGACGCCGCCGAACACGCCGACGCCTTGGCCGGGCTGCTCGCGCCGTTTCAGGCACCCGAAGGCCAGGGTCCGGCGGGCCGATCGCCGCAACTGCCCGGGATGGGCAGCCTGCTGCTACCGCCCTGGACGATGAGCAGATTCGATCCCGACGGCGTGGAGATGCGGGGCCACTTCACCCGGTTCCACGTGGGCGGCAACGGTGCCGTGCACGGCGGCGTGCTGCCGCTGCTGTTCGACCATGTCTTCGGGATGGTCGTGCACGCCGCGGCCCGGCCGATCAGCCGGACCGGCTTCCTGCACGTCGACTACCGCAAGATCACCCCGATCGACACCCCGCTGGTGGTCCGCGGACACGTCGCGGCCACCGAGGGCCGCAAGGCGTTTGTCCGCGGCGAACTGCTCGACGGCGAGACGCTGCTGGCCGAAGCCAACGGCCTGATGGTGCGGTTATTGCCCGGTCAGCCATAAGGCCTGTCGACGCACCTATCCTTGAGCAGCGTGACTAGGGGAGAGGGTAGAACCGGTGGCTGACGGCACGCCGCAGAACGAGTCGACTCATGGGCACCGCGATGGCCACCGGCCGACGGTCATGCTGCTGGGGTCGGGGGAGTTCAGCCGGGAGATGGCGATCGCCTTTCAGCGGCTCGGCGCCGAAGTGATCGCGGTCGAGCGGTATGCCGGTGCGCCGGCACACGGGGTCGCCGACCAGTCACTGGTGGTCAACATGACCGACGCCGACGAGCTGGGCGCCGCGATCCGGCGGCTGCGGCCCCATTTCGTGGTGACGGCCTCCGACGTGGTCGCCGCCGATGCGTTGCTTGCCGTGGCCGAGACCGGTTCCGCCCAGGTGTTCCCCACCCCGCGTTGCGCTCGGCTCACCGCCGACCGGGAGGGCCTGCGCCGGCTGGCCGCCGATCAACTCGGCCTGCCCACCGCGCCGTTCTGGTTCGCGGGATCGCTGGACGAGCTACGCGCCATCGCCGACCACGCCGGCTACCCGATGCGGGTGCAGCCGGTGGCCGCGGTCGGCGCGGCGGGGCAGTCGGTGGTCTTGCTGCCGGGCGACTTGGAGCTGGCCTG
>DASQRI010000712.1:0-2517 GCA_035642975.1 Mycobacterium sp. | reverse complement strand
CAAGCCAAGGGCTTAGGCAGCAGCGATACACCCGGCTGTCCGAAGGAAACCTGGTGCGTGGCAAATGCGGGCCGCTACCGCGGTTCGATGAATGTCACCGATGCGCTGGCCACCTCGCCGAACACCGCGTTCGCGCGCCTGATCCAGCTCATCGGGGTGCCGCGGGCGGTCGACATGGCGGTCCGACTGGGGCTGCGGTCCTATGCGACTCCCGGCACGGCGCGCGTCTACGACCCGACAAGCGGCGATAGCTTGGCCGATTTGATCAAGCAACAGAACATGGGCTCGTTCACATTGGGTCCATTCCAACTCAACGACCTCGAGCTCGCCAATGTGGCGGCGACCCTCGCGTCCGGCGGCATGTGGTGCCCGCCGAGCCCGATCGACAAGATCCTCGACCGCAAGGGCAACCAGGTGTCCGTGACCACCGAGGGCTGTGACCAGGTGGTGCCGAAAGGACTGGCGAACACGCTCGCGAACGCCTTGAGCAAGGACGACCAGGGTGGTGGCACCGCAGCCGGCTCGGCCGCCACGGTGGGTTGGACCCTGCCGCTGTCGAGCAAAACCGGCACCACTGAGTCGCATCGATCGTCGGGATTTGTCGGCTTCACCAACAACTACGCGGCGGCCAACTACATCTTCGACGACACCGGCGCGCCGGCGGGCATCTGTTCATTCCCACTACGCAGGTGCGGGAAAGGTGACCTGTATGGCGGTAGCGAGCCCGCTCGCACCTGGTTCGAAGCGATGAAGCCTATCGCCACCGATTTCGGCGACGTGCATCTGCCGCCAACCGATCCGCGCTACGTCGACGGCGCGTCAGGCGGCCGGGTACCCGATGTGTCCGGCCTGAAGGTGGACGAAGCGCGTAAGCGACTCAAGGACGTCGGTTTCCGGGTCGCCGACCAGCCGACTTCCGTCAACAGCTACGAGCCCAACGGGGTCGTGGTGGGGACCACGCCGAGTGGTCAAATCATCCCCGGGTCAATCATCACCATCACGATCAGCAACGGGAGTCCGCCGCCACCGCCTCCGGCGCAGCGGGGCCCGGTCATCGCAGCTGACGGTCCGAGCAACCCAGAGCCACCCCCGCAGGGAGGTCCACTGGTCATCAATATCCCTGGACTGCCGCCGATCGTGTTGGGGCCGCAACCACCGGCCGAACCACCTGGCTAGCCGCCGCTTCACGAGATCGATCGACACACTCTTCGCACGCGTGGCGACGACTCGGAGTGCCCATTGCGTCAAAACTGTCGTCAAACGGCGCGGGGTAGCCTCCGAACACACATTTTCGCGGGTGGCGCGGCGGTCAAGCCCTGGCGATGAAAAGTTCCCTCGGGTCACCGTCCACGAGCTACGGCACACGGCGGCATCATTGATGATCGCCACCGGTGCCAACGTCAAGACGTGCAGGCCCAGTTGGGCCATAAGACGGCGACAATGACGCTCGATCAGTACGCGCACCTGTTCCCCGATGATCTCGATGACGCGGCCGACAAGATGGAAGACCTCGTGTCATGGTGTGCGCAAAACGTGCCCAATAAAGAAGCAGGCCAGGGCAAAAACACGCTCTGACCGGCTCTTACTCCAGTGGAGCTGCCGGGAATCGAACCAGGCGCAAAAATTGGCTTTTACCTGCTGAAACGCGCGATTTGACTACGCGGAACGACGCGAAAGTACGCAAAACGACCTGCGGATACGCCGACGGTGTTGATGACATCAACACGACCTGCGTAAAAGCATGGCGGTGGTACCACTGTTCGCCGCGCCAACACCGACAGCTGCGAGCGCGGCCCCGACGAACTCAGAGAAGGTGCCGCCGTCTGGTATTGGACTGGCAGATTCTCACTGCGGGTGGGTCGCCAAATAGTCGGTCACGGGTATCGGCGCGGCAGCCGCGTAACCGATGGGCAAAAGCACATCACCAGCAATCGTGCGGTAGTAGATATCCCACCGGTAGTAGCCGGCGAACCTAGCGACATCGGCGGCGAGCGCTGCGGCGTAGTCGTTGACCGCCCGGACATACCGGTCCCAGTTGTTGTATCGAAGCAGGGCGCGGTCGTGGTCCTCGGCGAAGCCGTTGGCGGCGAGGTAGCGACCGGCCGCCATGATGCTGTCGTGCGGTGAGAGGATGTCGCCGCCGCCGCCGTAGGCGGCGAACGTCGAGGGCAAAAATTGCATGGGGCCTTGCGCGCCGGCGGGGCTCACGCCGACGACGCGGCCCAGCCCGGTCTCGATTAAGTTGATCGCCGCAAGATAGTTCCAGCCGACGCCGGTCGCCGCCTGCGCTTCGCGGTAGTAGCGGAGCAGCTCGTTGGCCGGCACCGGCGGGTCAATGCGCCACGCGGGCAGCGTGTCCTGCGGCAGGCTCGCGGCCGGCCCGAAAAATTGCCGTTGCGCGTCGACGTTGCGGTCATAAATGTCGAGCAGCGACGGCGGGATCCGCGGGCGCGTGATCGCATCCCACCCGGGATGGCAACCGAGGGCGCGGTAAGCCGCTTGCTGGCGGTGCGCCGC
>DASQRI010000711.1:0-3566 GCA_035642975.1 Mycobacterium sp. | reverse complement strand
AGCTTCGCCATCGCGGCGGTGAGCTACGCGCTTGTCGAGTCACCGTGCCGGGAAGCATTGCGACGCTGGGAGTCTCGCCGAAGGCAAAAGTTCGCCACGGCTGCCGACGGCGCCGTCAGCCCGCGTCAGGAAGACGCAATCGCGCCATGACGTCGGCGCGGACCGCTGAGCGGCGGGCCTTGCCGGCGTCGTCGCGCAGCGGGGTGTCGACGAACTCGACGGTGGCCGGAACCTTGTATCCGGCAATACGTTCGCGCAGAAAGGCCTGCACCGCCTGCTCATCCAGCGCCGACCCCGCCTGAACCAGGGCATAGGGCACTTGGCCCAGATCCTCGTGGGGTACGCCAACAACCAAGCAGGACAGCACATCCGGATGTGCCGATAAGGCGTTCTCGATCTCGGCCGGGTAGACGTTGCGGCCGCCGACCGTGAACATGTCCACCCGGCGGTCGGACAGGTACAAAAAGCCGTCTTCGTCGAAATAGCCCAAGTCGCCCAACGAGTCCCAGCCGTTGCGCGATTTCGCGGTGGAGCCGACGTAGCGATAGGTCGGCGGGCTGCCCGGGTTGGGCCGCATGTAGATTTCGCCGATCACGCCGGGCGGGCACGGCTGGCCGTCGTCGTCGAGCACCTTCATCTCGCCGGCGACGACGATCCCGACGGACCCCCGGTGGGTCAGCCACTCGTCCCCGGAGATGAAGGTCAGCGCCTGTAATTCGGTGCCGCCGTAGAGCTCCCAGACCTTTTCCGGGCCCAGTAGGTCGATCCAGGCCTGCTTGATCGCCGGTGGGCACGGCGCACCCAGATGCCAGAACCGTCGGATGGACGAGAGGTCGTAGGAGTCCGGATCGGCGCGGTAGACCGGCAGCGTCCGCTGCATGATCGTCGGCACGGTCGTCAAGAAGGTGACGCCCTGGTCGGTGATCAACCGCAGGAACTGCTGCGGCTCGAACCGGCTCATCAGCACCAGATGATGACGCATCAGCAAAGCGATCGTGGCGGTGGTGAAGCCGGTGTTGTGCGACAGCGGCACCGGCATCAAGGTGATGTCGCCTTCTTGCGCACCGAGTGGATAGCCGATGGCCGCGGGAATCCGGCTGTCGCCGCCGGATTCGATGAGTTTGGGGCGACCGGTGCTACCGCCCGACCCCATCGCTTTCCACACCGGCGAAACCGCTTCCGGTAAGGCAGCGTCAGAAACCGCTGCGTCGGGGGTGAAACCGGCTGGAAAACTGGTTATTTTAGGATGCTCGCGGCCAACCAGCAGGGCGGGCGGCCGCAGGTCCAGCAGGCCTTGCAACTCCGCGTTCGGCAACCGTGCGGACAGCGGCTGGGGCACCGCGCCGAGCTTCCAGCACGCCACGGCGGCCTGAATCCACTCGATCGAGTTCGGCAGCACCATGGTCACGTAGTCGCCGACGCCGACACCGCGATCGGCGTAGGCGCGGGCCAGCCGGTTGGTCGAGCGGTCGAGTTCCCCGCGGGTCAGCGTGCGCCCGTCGCACGTCACCGCCGGCTCGTCGGGAGCGAGCTGGGCCAGCGCCGAAATTTGGGTGCCGATCGGTGGGACCGGCTGGTTCACGAGTAGGCGGCCTGTCGCTCGAAGATGCGTCGCGGGTTGTCGACCAGCATGGTGTGCAACTGCTCGTCGGTGACACCGCGCTGCTTGAGCGCGGGGATCACGTCGTTGTGGATGTGCAGGTAATTCCAGTTCGGCATTATCACCGGCACGGTCGCTTCCGGGAGCGCGTCGTAGTAGCAGTTGGCGTCGTGGGAGAGCACCATCTTGTCGGCGTGCCCGCGCTCGCACATCTGCGCCACGATGTTCACCCGGTCCTCGAACGGCAGGATCACGTCGATGCCGAACCGGTCCATCCCGAGATAGGAGCCGCCGGCGATGAGCTCTTCGAGGTAGCCGATGTCAGTGCTGTCACCGGAATGGCCGATGATCACCCGGCTCAGGTCGACGCCTTCTTCTTCGAAGATGCGTTGCTGCTCGAGCCCGCGCCGCAGCCCCGCGTGGGTGTGCGTGGAGATCGGCACCCCGGTGCGCTTGTGCGCCTGGGCGACCGCGCGCAACACCCGCTCGACGCCCGGGGTGATGCCGGGCTCGTCGGTGGCGCATTTGAGGATCCCCGCTTTGATGCCGGTGTCGGCGATGCCCTCCTCGATGTCGCGGACGAACATGTCGGTCATGATCTCCGGGCCGCCGAGCTGAGCACCCGGGCCCAGGTAGTGGAAGCAGAACGGCACGTCGTTGTAGGTGTACAAGCCGGTCGCGACGACGATGTTCAGTTCGGTCTCGGCGGCAACACGCGCGATGCGCGGAATGTAGCGGCCCAACCCGATCACGGTGAGGTCGACGATGGTGTCCACGCCGCGCGACTTCAGCTCGTTGAGCCGGGCGATGGCATCAGCCACCCGGGTGTCTTCGTCTCCCCATGCTTCCGGGTAGTTCTGGGCGACCTCGGTGGTCATGATGAACACGTGCTCATGCATGAGCGTGACGCCGAGGTCAGCGGTATTGATAGGTCCCTGAGCGGTATTCAGTAACGACACGTAGCTGATGCTAAGTCTCCGACGGCCTGAGTTCGTTAAGATCGAACAGACCGATTCACCCGGGCCGCCCCGCAGTCGCCCTTGAGGAGTGAGCTGGCTCACCGTAGAATGACCACTGGTCATCCAGCGGAGGAGGCCAGATGCCGACAGTGACTTGGGCCCGCGTCGATCCCGCGCGCCGTGCGGCGGTGATAGAAGCCGCCGAAGCGGAGTTCGGCGCGCGCGGCTTCTCCGGCGGCAGCCTGAACGTCATCGCCCGGCGTGCGGGAGTGGCCAAAGGCAGCCTGTTCCAATACTTCGCCGACAAGCGCGACCTGTACGCGTTCATCGCCGACATCGGCAGCCAGCGCGTCCGGACCTATATGGAGAACCGGATCCGCAAGCTCGACCCGAGCAGGCCGTTCTTCGACTTCCTGACCGACTGGCTCGACGCGTGGGTCGCCTATTTCGCCAATCATCCGCATGAACGCTCGCTGCACGCGGCGGCGAGCCTGGAGGTCGACACCGATGCCCGCGTCAGCGTGCGCAACGTCATTCACCGCCACTACCTGGAAGTGCTGCGGCCGCTGGTGCGCGACGCCCAGGCCCGGGGCGACTTTCGCGGCGACGCCGACATCGAGGTGTTGTTGTCGTTGCTGCTGTTGATCTTTCCGCATTTGGCGCTGGCCCCGTACATGCGCGGACTGGATCCGATCCTCGGGCTCGACGAACCCACTCCGGAACAGCCGGCGCTGGCCGTGCGCAGGCTGGTCGCCGTATTGGCGGCCGCATTTTCGGAGTCCGATTCCACTGCAACACACCTGCGCCCCAAAAGATCTGAGGAGGTCACATGACACGCACAAGGACAGGCTCAATGGTTGCGGGCGGGCTCAACTGGGACAGCTTGCCGCTCAAGCTATTTGCGGGTGGCAATGCGAAGTTCTGGAACCCGGCCGACATCGACTTCTCCCGCGACCGGGCGGACTGGGAAGTGCTGTCGGATCGTGAACGCGACTACGCCATCCGGC
>DASQRI010000710.1:0-4730 GCA_035642975.1 Mycobacterium sp. | reverse complement strand
CGCCACTTGGTGTGCATCCGAGTCGGCGCCGGGAGCGTATTCGATTGTGGTGGAGCTGGGTTCACCGCGAACCCGGTCGCGTATCGCGCCGGTGGTGTAGCCGTCGTGTTTCAGCGTGCGCGCCACCTTGCCGGCGAGCCCACCGACGCTGCTGGCGTTGACCACATCGACGACCGTCGACGGGTTAGGTAACTCTGAGGTGGTCGACGTGGTGGCCGCCGAAGAGGTGCCGAAGGCGTCGGCCACTTCGGCCTTGATCGCGGCGGGGTCGATGATGTTGACGTCTTGACCGTTGATGTTGTCGTAGCGCACCACGGGCAGGGTCCGGTACTGGATCGAGCCGCCCGCCAGCGCGCCCATCTTGCGGAACTGATCCTCGTCCCAGCCCGACGACAACACGACGTCCTTGCGTGCGACGGCGATCAGGCTCTTGAGCTTGCCCAGGTTGGTGAAGGTGCCGGCATCCTGAAGTTGGCGCATGACCGCCGACAGGAATGCCTGCTGACGGTGGGTACGGTCTAGGTCACCGTTTTCCAGGCCGTGGCGCTGCCGCACGAAGGCCAGCGCCTGTTCGGCGTCCAGGGTCTGGCGCCCGGCCGAGAAGTCGGCGCCGGAGTAGGAGTCGTACACGGCGTGCTTCAAACACACGTCCACGCCGCCCAGGGTCTTGGTCAGGTCGTAGAAACCGGCGAGATTGACCTCGGCGAAGAGGTCGATGGGAACGCCGGTCAGGTTCCGCACCGCCTTCAACGTCGCGGCGCGGGCGGCTTCGCGGCCCTTGGTCTCCAGCTCTTTCTGGTCGCCGACACCTTTGTCGATCATCTTCTGCTCGACGTACTGCTTGGTGAGCCCGTACGCCTCTTTGATCTTGATGTGGTTGTAGCCGGGCACGCCGTTGAAAGAAACCCAGTCGTCACGGGGGATGGAGAACGCGGTCACTTTGTCGTCGGCGCTGACGTGGGCAAGGATCAGCGTGTTGGTGTTGTAGCCGCCGTCGTCGGAGTCTCCGGCGTGCAAGTGTTTGAGCACGGCCCAGGGCAGTTCGTCGCCGTCCTGGTCCTTCCGCGAGTCGAGCCCGATGAGCAGGATGTTCTGTCCGTCGCCGGTGGATTTCGGATCCTGCGAGCCCAGGGCCTGCGAGACGGTGATGCCGCCCAGCATGCCGTGAGCCGTCCACCATGCCGAGCCGGTCACCAGCACCGTGAAGACCGCCACCAGCGTCCAGACGGCATGAGCGAGCACGCGGCGCCGCGCTGCGGCCCGCTTCGCACGATGTCGGTGCTTAGGGCTGGATCGCTGCAGGTCTCCCACCACAATCTCGGCTGTCTTAAGGGGCCCGCGCCTGACCCGGGTTGCAATGTGCGCGGACACGATTACTGCTTGGCGTCTAGTATGCGGCACCTAGCTGTGCAGCGTGCTGTGACCCAGGTAACAAACAACACCTCCAAAAGCTGAACAAATGGTCGCCACCAGGCAAAACATCGCACAGCTAGTGACCCTTTGCGGTGACCAGGATCGCTCGTTTGTGGCCAAATCGTGGCCGCTACAGGTCTAGCACGGCTCCGTCGGTGGCTGAAACCGCGCGGGCGAACCGGGCCTGCGCGGCCGCCGCGGTACCCTCGGGCACGCCGGGCAGGGGGTGGTTGTGGGTGATCAGCAGGCGTGACACACCCGCCTCGACGGCGATGATGCCGGCCTCCTCACCCGAGGTATGACCGCGTTCGGCATCGGCGGGTTCCCACGCCTCGTGCAGCAATGTCGTCACACCCGCCACATGCCGGATGGTCTCCGGGTCGAACTCGGTGTCGGTGCAATACGCGACCCGATCCCCGACGCGGAAGCCGGCCGATGGCAGGGTGTGCCGGGTCTGCTCCCACGTCTCGACCTCGTGACCGGCGAAGCCCAGCGTGTCCCAGCCCAGCTCCGCCCAGCGGGCCGACGCGACCGGCGAGGACGTCTGCAGCGGGGCGGCCAGCAGCTGAGCCTCGACGATGGCGCGGGTCGGCTTGCCGTACGACAGCGAGCCCGGGCCGGCGATCGTCAGTTCCCGGCCGCCGAGCGCACGCGCGCTGATGAAGCCGAGACCCGTCACATGATCGAGGTGAAAGTGGCTGAGCACCACGGTCACCGTCTCGACTCCGTCGAGAAGCGACGGGTTGATGTGCAGTGCGCCCAGACCGGTCCCGGCGTCCAGCACCAGAGCTTCGGTGCCGGAGGTGATCAGGTAGCAGCTCGTCTGCCGAGAGTTGGTGGGAATCCATCCACCGCTGCCGAGAACCGTCATCCGCATAACTGGAAACCTACGTCGGGCGTCGCCGCCCGGCCCGGGTCGGGGCTTGCCCATTGACCGACGATGTGACACTTGTCGACCCGCACGAGGCGACCGACGCGATGATCGACGCGTTCACCGAAATACGGAGGGTTGCGGGACTTTCCGATCAGCTGCAGTCTTTGAGCGCCACGCTTCCACTGGCCGTGGCGGCGAGCTGACTATCCGACGGCGGGTATCGCTGGAGCCCCAGCGACAAATATTGCGCCGGTTTCTGTTGGGGCGAGATGCATCAAGCCTTAGGCTCAGAACATGCGCGATCGCGACACGATCGACTCGGAGCTACGGCTGCTGGCAGCCGAGCGCCGTTCAATCCGCGAGCGCGGCGGCGAACTGTCGACTAGTCGGGTCGACGAACTTCTCGATGAGCGCCTGGGACATCGCCCGGAGCGCTCCGAAAAACCGCGACAGTTGATGGCTGTGCGACCGAGGCCGTCGTTGACTCATGGTCGCGATGCGATGACGATAACGAGATCGCGGCGTGGCCGTAAGAATGTGTTTCGCCGCTTCGGCCTGCTCGCGGCGTTGCCGCTGTCTGTAATCGGGCTCGCCGCCCTGCTGGTGGTGGCGTTCGCGGTCCGCAACGCTCACCCCGCCGCGCAGCCAACGGAAGTCCCGCCGTCAGACGCACAGCCCGAGCAGGCTGCGCCCAAGCCCATCGCTTCGCCGCCTGGCCGCGCTCCGACCGCTGACCACGCGGGGCCGACTGACATTGTCGACAACGCGTACGTCGATGTGTTGAAACAACAGGGGGTGCCGGTCCCCAGCCGCGAATACGTGACGAGCCATGGGCACGCAGTCTGCGATTTTTTGGCGCACCAACCCGACTTCGGGGAGGCCGCACGCTTCGTCCAACGATCGTCGATCTGGGACGCCGATCAAAGCACCGAGGTGGTCGTTGGTGCCGCCGTCTCGTACTGCCCTCAGTACCAACCTGCGGCGCCGGACCAGCTGCCGCAGGCATTCCAGAAAACTCTCTCTGATCTGCAAGCCATCGAAGGTGATTTGCAAGGCATCCGCGGTGATCTCCCAGGCGGCTGACTTGCGCCGAATATGCACGGCTGTTAAGGCATAGTCAGCAGTTAGCTTCCGCAAGGTGGTGACGATGGCGGCTGGCGAGAAGTTTCAGGTCGACCTGGAGGCCTTGGCGTGTTCCGCAGCGCACGTCACCGGACAGGGTGAGGACTTGGCGACCGCCCACGTGTCGTCGGACAACCGGATAGTGGCTGCGCAATCGGGCTGGGTAGGCAGTTCGGCTCTGGCGTTGAGCACGAAAACGGAGAACTGGTTGGAGGACTCGCGCGGGCTGCTCAGCAGAATCGGCGAGCACGCGCGCAACATGAACAACGACGGGTTCGACTTCTCGGCAGTGCAGCGCGACAACGTCGAGGAACTCCGCGCGGTGCAGCCTGTCGCTAACCAGGTGAGAGCCTCCTGTCAGGATTGAACTGACGACCGCTCGCTTACAAGGCGGCTCAGCTCATGTCCGCGTGCATCCGCGGTCGTTTGACGCCACGGCGGAATGATCCATGAGCAGGGCAGATAAGACCGTCAGTGTGCGCGGAAGTTCGCCGGTGTTGTTGAGGCGTTCACCGCGACTTGTGACAACGTCGTGACAGCGGTCTCGCGCGCCTCATCTTGAGACAGGTGAGAAGGTTGCTGCCGACGGGGATGCCCATCGTCGCAATTGCCGCTGGGCCTTGGCGCCGTCTTCTCACGGCACCGTACGTCTGGAGCGCCCGATACACGCAGTTCGAGCATCCGGACCGTAATGCGCGATCTACTAATACCTACGACCTGTCAAAGATCCCAACGGCACTGTTCTTAAATCTGCCCGACGACTTAGATAGCGACGCGAGATCGTGCCCATTGTCACGTCAGTAGCGATCGAGCTCGACCAACCGCGCGTCACTGATCCCGAACTGATGCGCGATCTCGTGGAGCACGACTGTCTGACCTCGCGGCGTAGACGATCGGCGTGGCCGGCACCGAGTCGCGTGATCGGGCCGCGGAAGATGCTGATCTTGTCGGGAAGCACTCCGCTGTACGTGCTGCTCCTTCGCGGCAGCGGTACACTGCGGTACAGGCCGAGCAGCGGCCGCCCGTCGGGAGGCTCGTCCTCGACGACGATCTCAACGTTGCTCATCGCCGCACGGAGATCGGCCGGCAAGGAGCTCAGCGCGTCGTCAATCGCCTCTTTGAACGGATCGTTGAGACCCGGCTCCCAATGCCCATCCATCTCCGCAACGATGCCAGAATCGGTGCTGGGATAGAGACGGCTTCTGCCGCAGCACGGTGCGATACCTGCCGGGTAACGGCAAAGGCGCCGGTACCCGTCCGCACCAATCTCGGTGGTCGCAGCTCCCCCAGCCAGTGCGGTTCCCGAAAGGTCACGAGATGA
>DASQRI010000709.1:0-6710 GCA_035642975.1 Mycobacterium sp. | reverse complement strand
GAGGACGTCGAATGTAGCGGCGCCCCAGGCCAATAGGTGGTCTCGGTGGTCGCGCGGCCAACCGATCAAGTCAGGCACCACGACCAACGGCAGTGCCGACGCAAGGTCCGCCACGCCGTCGACCTCGCTCCGGGCCAAAGCGGCATCGACGACTTGGGCCGCCTGGCCGTCCACGCTGTCGCTGATGGCGCGCAGCGCGCGTGGCAGCATTCGGTGGGCCAGGAGTTTGCGGCGCTGGTCGTGTTCGGCACCGTCGCTGTTCAACGTCGTGCCGCGCGACAGTCGATTGGCGACGGGGTTGAGCGCCACTCCCCGCCCAGAGATGAACGTTTCATCATCGCGCAGCACGGCTTTGCATTCGCTGTACCGCGGGAGCGCGTAGACCCGTTGCCGCGGCAGCCATACCACCGGTCCCAGCCGGCGTAACCGGGCGTAGTGCGGATGGGGATCGATGATCGCCTCGTTGGCGTAGATGTCCGGCGGATAAACGGGAACCCCGTTGGCCGGCCTACGCATTGGCGACCGACGCTTCCGATCCGTCATGTGTACTTCACCGAGTTGCGTTGCACACCGAGGTCGATGGCGCCGTCGTCGGTCGCGATGCTGGTCTCGACGACATCGCCGTCACGCAGGTACTTCGGGTTTTTGGCCTGCCGATTGAAGAACGCCTTCCACCTCACAGCCGGTGGCAGCAGCGAGCCGATGATCTCGATCGGCTTGGGCGGGGCGCTCAGCGCGGTGCCGACCGGAGTGCCGGTCAAGACCAGATCACCCGGGTCGAGTCGTTGGAAGCGTGCCAACCCTCGCAGCGCCTGCACCGGTGGGTAGATCATGTCGCCGTCGACGATCGCGTCTTGGCGGACCTCGTTGTTGACTCGCAGCCGAAGCCGCAAGTCGCCGAAGCGCTTGAGTTCGTCGGAGTCCAGCAGTACCAACGCCGGACCGGCCGGGGTGAACGTCGGGTACGACTTAGATTCGTAGAACTGGGTTTTCGGAAGTTGGACGTCGCGCGCCGAGACATCGTTGGTCACCACCAAGCCGGCGACGTAATCCGCCCAATTCGCCTCGGTGATCTCTGTACCGACGGGAATCTCACGACCGATCACCAGACCGATCTCCGCCTCGTAATCCAGGAAGCGCACGTGTGCGGGCCTGACGATGTCGTCGAATGGCCCGGCGATCGAACCGGATGCCTTGCGGAAGAACGTCAATGGAATCGAGCCGGGGTCCATGCCGGCGTCTTTGACATGCGAGGCGAAGTTGGTCATCTGTGCCACCACCCGGCACGGCGCGGTCACCGGGGAAAGCAGCGTCAGGCTGTTGACCGGCACGGTATGCGAATCGGATGCCGCGGCATCGATGGCCACGCGATCGGCCAGCAGTCCCGCCGTCGTGGTGGCGTCGGTGTTGATCTTGGCCGCTCCGGTTGTGGTGGAGACCCACCAGGCGTCGGCGGTGCGCAGGATCGAGATAGTCATGACGCAGCTACTTTCATCAGGCCGATCAGGCGGCGTAAATCGAACTCGTTGTTGGCGCGAAGCGCACTGATCATCGATCGCGCTTCGTAAGGCAGGGATTTCGTATTCGTGCCGAGGAAGTCCCTGGTGACGGGCGGTCCCCACTGGGCCAGTCCAGACCCGGTGAACGGCGCCCATCCCGGCTCCAGCGTGCAGTCGAACATGTCGCCGTCGCTGAAGTGCTCTACCAGGAAGCCGTCGGGGTCGCGCCAGTAGTCGAAGATCTGACTACCCTGGATGTGCCGGCCGATTCCCCAGGAGCGTTGATAACCAAGGTCTTTCAAGTATTCACCGCCGGCGGCCAGCGCATCAAGGTCGCACACCTGGTACGCGGAGTGCACGTAGCGGTCCACCGGTCCCAAGGCGATCGCGATGGTGTGGTGATCGGCGGGCGTCTGGCCGCGGTCACAGCGGATGAAACTCATCGTCGGTCCGCGACCACGTTGGCCGGGGTAGAACAGGAAGTCGCTGACGATCATGCCGAGTTGATTCAGGTACCAGTTGAGCGCTTCGAGATACTTCGTCGACTGCAGCACCACATGCCCAAGCCGCTGCACGCGCGCGGGCCGCCGGGGTGGGCGCTGCATGGCGTTGGTGCGCCGCAGCTCGTTGCCGAAATTCAACGTGTGCGCCGCCTGAGGGGGCAGCGCTTCGAGTTGATGGGTGCGCGCGACGACCTGAACCGGAATGCCGCTCGGGTCCACCAGATCCACGGCGAGCCCGCCGATCGTGTCGGGCAGCGTGCGCGTTGCGGCACCGTTGGCCTTGGCCAGCCGTCGGACGTCGGCCTCGTCGGCGGCTTTGAATGCCGTGCCGACGAACCGTGACGCCGGGCCGCGGCGGATGATCACGCAGGGTGCGCCCGGATCCGTGCCGCGCAACTGCAACTCGCCGCCGGTGCGCAACACCGTCGCGAAGCCGAACGCATGCGCAAATGCTTCGGCGCGAACCAGGTCCGGCTTCTCGAACTCCAGCCAAGCAAGATCGTGCACCTTGATCACCGGGTTTGGTGACCGGCCAAGGTGTTCCCCGCGTCGGGCGCCCTGCTCGCTGTGCAGGTCACTGTGGGCACCAGCCAGGTTGGTCATCGGTGACTCCTCAATGTCATTGGCCGGCACTCTCGGATATCAGCCGCAGTGCAGTGTCGTACAGCGCCCGGGCATGCAACTCGAACAGTTCGATCAGGTCCACCGCGTCGCCGCCGATCTCCTTGGCGATGAACAATCCGTCGGCACCCGCAATCGCGTAGGTGACCAGTTGGTACATCTGGGATTCGGTCAGCTCAGGGGCGAATCCACGCATGGTTTTGACCAGCGCAGCGGAGGTCTGCGCGCGGGATTGAATGAACATCTCCCGCGCGCGAGGCTCGACCGGGCGGCGTTCCAGCGCCAACATCAGGCCGAGCCGGATGAAGTCGGGCGAGTCCAACAGCGCCTTCGCTAGCTGCATCGCCATGCCCACCAGGCGCTCGCGTGCGGGGCCCTCGTCGGGGACCTGCCACGCCTTCAGCCAGTCGCCGAAGCTGCGCTCGATGACCGCCGCGATCAAGTCGTCCTTGTTCTTGAAGTGCCAGTAGATGGAGCTGGCGGGCAGCCCACATTTGGCGCTGACCAGGGCGATGCTGGCGCCCTCGTAGCCGCGCTCGGCGGCGATTTCGGTGGCGGCATCGAGGATTCGCTCACGCGACAGTTCGCCGTCGGCGCGCTTGCGCCGTTCTGGCTGAACCTTTTTTGCCATTTTCGTCGTCCTTGTCCGAAGCCTTGACTCTGTAGCGATCGCTACATTACCGTAGTGATCACTACAGAACAAGCCCTCGACGACGAGAGACAATCGTGACCACTCCAGACACCTATGACGTGGCGGTGATCGGCTACGGCCCGACCGGCGCGACCTCTGCAAACCTGCTGGGTCAGCTCGGCTTGAAAGTGCTTGTGGTCGAACGCGACCCGGATGTGTACAGCCGCGCGCGGGCGATCTCCACCGACGAAGAAGTCATGCGGATCTGGCAGTCGGTCGGCTTGGCCGAGCGACTGCAGCAGGACATGCTGCCCGACCGTCCGTTGACCTTTGTCGACGTCAACGGCGTGCCATTCATCGATTTGAAGGTGAATCCGCGCGGTACGGGGCATCCACCACAGCAATTCCTGTATCAGCCCGCGGTTGATCAGGTCCTGCGCGACGGCGTCGAGCGATTTCGACGCGTCGACGTGCTGCTGGAACACGAATGTCTGCGCGTGCATCCGAAGGACGACCGGGTTGAGCTGATGCTGGCCGACCTGCGGACCGACACATTGAAGCGGGTGTACGCCAGCTACGTCATCGCCGCGGACGGCGGCTCGTCGCCGACCCGGGGTCAGCTCGGAGTCGGCTACACCGGGCGGACCTACAGCGAGCGCTGGGTCGTCATCGACACCAAGGTGCTGCGGGAATGGGACGGCCACGACCGGTTGCGTTTTCACTGCAACCCGGCCCGGCCAACCGTCGACTGTCCAACTCCCCTGGGCCACCACCGCTGGGAATACCCAGCGCGGGCAGGCGAACTCGATCAGGAGTTGCTGCGCCACGAAGCGATCTGGAGGGTATTGAACGATCAGGGCATCACCGGCGCGCACGTCGAGATTCTGCGGGCCGTGATCTACAGCCACCACGTCCGTGTCGCCGACCGCTGGCGAGTAGGCAGGATTTTCCTGGCCGGCGATGCCGCGCATGCAATGCCGCCGTGGATCGGCCAGGGCATGTCGGCCGGTGTTCGCGACGCCGCCAACCTGTGCTGGAAGCTCGCAGCCGTCCTGAAAGGACAGGCCCCCGAGTCGCTGCTCGACACATACCAAGCCGAACGCAAACCACACGTCACCGAGGTGACGCGGCGCGCCTGTCGCACGGGGCGGATCATCACCGAACGCAACCGCTTCATTGCCGTCGTGCGAAATCATCTGCTGCGCAATATTTTGCGAGTGCCCCGGCTAAGCGCCGGACTGGATAAGTTCACCTGGATACCCGCCGCGCGATACCGGCGGGGCTTCTTGAGCACCATCGCGCACCGCGCCGTGGGATGGCAGATTCCGCAACCATGGGTGACGGACGCCACCGGCGCGAGAGTCCGCTTCGATGATGTCCTGGGCGGGCGGTGGACCATCGTGCACATCGGATCAGTGCCCCGTGGTTGCCAGCCTTGGACGGACCTTGGTGTCCCGACGATCCCGGTTGTCGAACCCACGCTCGTGCACTGGCTTCGACGCCGGAAGGCGGTCGCCGCGGTGTTGCGCCCCGACGGATTCATCTATGCCGCGGCCGGATCCGATCAGCCGCTGCCACCACCACCGGCCAGCTACACTGGCAACATCGTCGCGACGCCGAGTGCATTCGGAGTCAGCGCGTGACCATGACCGCGTTACGTGAGCAGACCGTCAACGTTGCCGGCAAGCCGATTTTCTTCGCGGAGGCCGGCAGCGGACCGGCCGCGATCATGCTGCACGGCGGCGGCCCGGGCGCTTCCGGGGTGTCGAACTACTCGCGGAACATCGACGCTTTGGCAGAACAGCATCGAGTCGTCGTGCCCGACATGCCGGGCTACGGGCGCTCTGCCAAAGGTGTCGACCAGTCCGACCCCTTCGGCTATCTCGCCAACATGATCCGGGGACTGCTCGATGAACTCGGCCTCGCAACAGCGCATCTGATCGGTAATTCCTACGGCGGCGCGGCTGCGCTGCGGTTGGCGCTGGACACCCCGCACCGGGTCGACAAGCTCGTCCTGATGGGGCCCGGCGGCATCGGAACCACCCGGGCTGCCCCGACGGCCGGGCTCAAGAGCCTGCTGTCGTACTACGGTGGTGACGGACCCAGCCGTGACAAACTGGAAGCATTCATCTGTCATTACCTTGTCTACGAAGGCGCTTCGGTCCCCGACGAGCTGATCGACCTACGCTATGCGGCCTCGCTGGATCCCGAAGTAGTCGCGGATCCGCCGCTGCGCCGCCCATCCGGCCCGACGGCGCTGCGCACCCTGTGGCGCATGGACCTCACTCGCGACAGGCGGCTGGGACGCCTGCAGACACCGACCTTGGTGTTATGGGGCCGCGACGACAAGGTCAACCGGCCCGAGGGCGGGCCGATGCTGGTCAAACGACTGCCCAACGCCGAGTTGGTCATGACCTCACGCACCGGCCATTGGATGCAGTGGGAGCGCGCCGAACTCTTCAACCGAATCGTCGTCGACTTCCTCAGCACCCCTTCGGTTTCGGACAATGAACGTTTTCGGCAACATCCACCTCGGATACGTCGTCGTCGACACCGACAGGTTTGCCGACTGGCGGCGGTTCGGACGTGATGCGATCGGCATGCATCTGGATGAGACATTGCCCGACGTGATGCGATTCCGACTCGACGACAACGCGTGCCGCTTTCTGCTGCAGCGCGGGCCGGCCGAAGACGTCACCGCCCTCGGCTGGCACATCGACGACCATCACACCTTTGACGAAATCCTCGCTCGGGTCAGCCGGCACGGGGTGCCGGTCACCGAAGGCAGCGCTGAGGAGGCGAAACTGCGGGGCGTCGAGCGGCTCGTGCGGTTCCCCGGCCCCAACGGGCTCGCGCAGGAGATCTTCACTCGTCCCACCACCGACGGTTCGCCGCTGGAGATGGCCGTGCGTGGCGGCTTCGTCACCGGCGAAGCCGGGATTGGCCATGTCGCAGTCACATCCAAGAAGCCGCATCAGGTGCGCGGGTACTACAACAGCGTGTTCGATGCCCGGCTCACCGACTACATCGACGAAACCATTGGCGCCCTCAAGTTCAAAATCCGCTTCCTGCGCGTCAATCAGCGCCATCACTCCGTGGCGATCGCTGCGGTAAACCGGTTGCCGATCAACCCGATCCGAACCCGCGTTCAGCACCTCAACATCCAGGTCGTCGACCTCGACGACATGACCGCGTCGTATCAGCGGGTGAAAGACCTTGGTTTCCAGATGGCGCTGGGCGTCGGGCAGCACACCAACGACAAAGAACTTTCCTACTACGCGATGACGCCCTCGGGCTTCGAATGGGAAGTCGGCTGGAATCCCGTTGTCGTCGACGAGAAGACGTGGGAGCCGACGACCTATCAAGGCATCAGCATCTGGGGCCACACCCGCGAGGGCCAGACCATCGTCGAGAAGCTGGCCCAGTTCAAAACCGCGTCCCAGTCGCTGTTACACC
>DASQRI010000708.1:0-2044 GCA_035642975.1 Mycobacterium sp. | reverse complement strand
GCGGGCGCGAATTTCCCCGGCGGCCTTGATGAGTCGAAGCCGGACGGGTTCGAAGCCTCGGTGGCGCTCAACCTGACCGGGCCGTACCGCCTGACGGTCGGCCTGTATGGCGCGCTCAAAGCATCGACAGCAGCGGGGGGTGCCAGCGTGGTCAATCTAGCGTCGATGTCTGCGTTGCGCTCGGTTGGGTTGGTACCCGGCTACGGTGCGGCCAAGGCAGGCGTCATCAACATCACCCGAAACCTCGCAGTCAAGTGGGCGGGCAAGGGAATTCGTGTCAACGCCGTGGCGCCGGGCGCGATCGACACCCCGATGACCGCGCCGATGCACGGCGCGGGCGAACTGGTCGAGGCCGAGCTTGCTCACATCCCGCTGCGGCGGTTCGGATCGGTCGCCGAGATCGCGCCCACCATCGCGTTTTTGTGTACCGAGCAATGCAGCTACACCAGCGGCGCAGTATTCGTCGTCGACGGCGCATCCGATTGCGTCTGAAACCGTAAGGAAATCAATGACATTCGCACTCAAGCCGGAGGACTACTATCACACCGGCATCGTCGTTCCCGACCTCGAGGCCGCGATGGAACGGCTCAGCGCGGTGGCTGGTTACCAATGGATCACCCCGCTTACGTACACGCTGCCGTTTCGCACCGTGAACGGAACCCGCGAACTCACCTCGACATTCGTCTACTCGCTGCAGAGCCCGCATGTGGAACTGATCCAGCAGGTACCGGAAAGTCCCTGGACGGCAGCGGCGGGCAACTCGGTGCACCACTTGGGCTACTTCGTCGACGACCTCGCCGAAACCGCGCGAGCGCTGGAGGCCAACGGCTTCGCCTTCGAGGCGACCGCCGACATTTCATCACCGGATTTGGCGCTGTTCGCGTACTACATCGACGCGTTCGGCACCCGCATCGAGATCGTCGACCGCAAGCTGTTCCCGGACTTTCCCGCGTTCCTGAAGTCGGCCGCGCCGCCGGCCGACGCGTAGCCGGAGTGTTGACATGCTGCTGCCGGTGCTGCGCTTCAACTTCGCCTCGCCGCAGGGGGAGCCGCGGACCCAAGGCGAACTGATCCGGGCTGCACTCGAGTTGGCGCAGTGGGGCGAGTCGCGGGGCATCTTGACGGTCAGCATCGACGAGCATCACGCCACCGGACAGGGATGGAGTTGCAACCCGATACTGGCCGCCGGGATGTTTCTGGCACAGACGAAGACGCTGATCGCCAGCGTGGACTGCGCGCTGGGGCCGCTGTGGAACCCCGTCCGGCTCGCCGAAGACATCGCCTTGGTCGACAACATGAGCCGCGGTCGACTGCACACGACGGTCGGCCTGGGTTACCGCACGGTCGAATATGAGGCGCTCGGAGTCGATTTCAGCCAACGCGGCCAACTGATGGACAGCATTGTCGAACGGTTGCTGTCGGTGTGGGCAGACATAGGTTCGTGGACCCGGCCACATCCACCGCTGTACGTTGGCGGCGGTGCCCGGGTTACCGCGCGGCGGGCGGCGCGGTTTCGGTTGCCGCTCAGCCTCGCCGACCACCTGCCCGACGTCGCGGCTCACTATCGCGAGCTGTGCGCCGAGGTCGGCCTGACGCCGCTGGTCATCATGCCCGGCCCGGTCAACCGCGGAATGATCTATCTGCATGAGGATCCTGACCGGGCCTGGGCCGAGCTCGGTGAGCACATCCTATGGGAGGCAGTCACTTACGGCGGCTGGTCGGTTGACCAACGATCGTTGATGCACCTACCCGGCGTTCAGACGCTCGAGGAGGTACGAGAGTCGGGACGGTACCGCTTCCTGACTCCCGATCAACTGATCGCGGAAGTCCGCGATGCCCCCGACTACGGGCCGCTGGTGCTGCATCCCTTGGTCGGCGCCATGCCGGTCGACGAAGCGTGGAAGTCCGTTCACCTGCTGTCCGACAAGGTGTTACCGGCGCTGCGCTGAACGCATGTGTTCAACCCGCTCGCGGCGGGTACTCGCACCACAAGTTTGGTGAACTTCGAGCCGTTATAGGAGACACATGCACATCGTGTCGAGCA
>DASQRI010000707.1:0-6630 GCA_035642975.1 Mycobacterium sp. | reverse complement strand
TTGCCACATCAGACAACGACAACTTCCGGGCGCCCACACTCAGCAGAAGCCGTCCGGCCGCATCGAGTATCCGATCCGCCAGATCCCCATGATCTGAACGGGATCGGCGCGGTTCGGCGATCGACACGACGGCAACTCCTGCGTTTCAGCCCGGAATTCAGGCGGCTACCGGATCGAGCCGGCCGAGTCCACGCAGCCATGGGATCAGCAGGCGCAGTCCGTCGTCGAACGACATCGGTTCGTAGCCCAAGCGCCGGGTGGTCAGGTTGTCGTCCGGTCTGGGCTTGCGAACACCTTTGGCCGCGGCTTCCGCGATGGCCATCAAGGTCGGCCCGAACTCGGCTTGCAACGTCTCGGGATCGGACCGGTAGTCGAGATCTTCGACGCGGTGGTCGATTCCAGCGATCTCACAGGCCCGATTGATACCGGCGGCGGTGCTGATGGTGTCCCCCGACTGGCCGATCAACAGGTAGCGCTCGCCGGCCACCCCGCGGTCCAGGGCCGCAATCGAACCCTTCGCGACGTCCTTGCCAGCCACCCACGTCACGGGAAATGCAAGGTACCGCTTGATCTTTCCACGCATGCCAGCCAACAACACCCGGTTGAAGCTGGTGCGATGCAGAGCCCTCTGCACTACCGGTCCGGGGCCGAAGATCGCCCCGGGGTGACAGGTGAGCACGTCCTCGCCCGCGGCGGCACGCTTGTGGGCTTCCAGGAAGGCGGCGAGCTTGGTGATTGTGTAGGGGTCGTCCGGCGGGTTCTCGAGTACCGGGGCCTCTTCGAAGTCGAGGTCGGTGCTCAGATTGAAGAACGTGGCCGTGCTCAGGGCGACGACCCGACGCATGCCGTGGCTCTTCGCCGCGTCGAGCACGTTAGTGGTGCCGAGCGTGTTGACGGCCTTGAAGTCCTTGAGGTTCTGGCTTGCCCCGCCCAGCAGCGCCGCACAATGGATAGCCGCCTCGGCGCCCTTGGCCGCGCGAAGCACATCACCGATGTCGCTGATGTCGCCCTTGACCAATTCGACGCCGATCCCAGCCAGCGCCATGGCATCGTCAGGGTTGCGGACCAGCGCGCGGACGTGGTCGCCACGCTCGATCAGCTGTTCGCACACATTGCCGCCGGTCTGGCCGGTGGCGCCGGTGACGAAGATGGTGCTGGTCATATCCGAACCTCTCTCCGACTACATATCTAACACAGATGGTAAATCTTGTAATCCCTGAAGTGCAACTATACGATCTATAGTTTATGACGATCGATCCGGCGACCATCCTTTTGACCGACCGCGTCGCGGTTGTCACCGGCGGGGGTGCCGGCATCGGCCGCGGCATCGCCGCCGGATTGAAGGCATTCGGCGCAAAGGTGTCGATCTGGGAACGCGATCCCGAGTCGTGCGCGTCGGCTGCCGATGAGATCGGCGCGCTGGGCATCCCCACGGACGTCCGGGACAGTGCCGCGGTCGACGCCGCACTCGCGCAGACCGCAGCCGAACTCGGACCGGTCACGATTTTGGTGAACAACGCCGGGGGCGTCTTCTGGTCCGGAATCCTCGACACCAGTGAGAATGGCTGGGACGCGCTGTACAAGTCCAATCTGCGCCATGTCTACCTGTGCACCCAACGGGTGGCCCGGAGCATGGTCGAGCACAAATTGATGGGCAGCATCATCAGCGTCACGTCGATCGAAGGCGTCCGCGCCGCACCGGGTTACGCGACCTACGCGGCGGCCAAGGCCGGCGTCATCAACTACACCAAGACCGCAGCCCTCGAACTGGCACCGCACGGCATCCGGGTCAACGCCTTGGCCCCCGACATCACCTTGACCGAAGGCATCAGGAATATCGCACCACCAGGTTCCGAAGAGCGGTTCGGCCTCACCGTTCCGCTGGGGCGCGCGGGTCATACCGACGAGATGGCCGGCGCAGCAGTATTTCTCGCATCTGACATGTCCAGCTACATCACTGGGCAGACGATCCACGTCGACGGTGGCACCCAGGCCGCCAGCGGCTGGTACCACCATCCTGAGACCGGCGCCTACGCGCTTGGACCGAGCGGCTGAGCGCTTCTAATCGCCGGTGTCCAGCATCACGTGTGCGGACATTCCGCCGTCGATCGAAATCATTTGTCCGGTGATGTAGCGAGACTGTTCCGAAGCCAAGAAAACGACAAGTTCAGCGACGTCTTGTGGTTCTCCGAGATACGGCGTCAGCGTGGCGTGGCCGAGGCGACCGATGATGTCTTCGGATAGATGCGCGCGTACGGCGTCGGTCAGGATCAATCCGGGCACGATGGTGTTCGCCCGCACGCCACGCTTTCCCTCACTGGTCGCGACGTACATCGTCAGGGTGTGCACCCCGGACTTCGACACACCGTAGGCCAGCCGGGTCCGGTCACCCGATAGCGCCGCCCCCGACGACATGTTGACGATGGATCCGCCGCCGCTCGTTCGCATTTCGGGCACCGCGTACTTGCACATCAGCAACTGGCTTCCGAGGTTGACTTCCAAAGACCGCTGCCACACGTCCAGCGCCATCTCGCTGACGGTAGTATCCCGCGACAGGAAGCTACTGGTGGTCAGCGCCGCATTGTTGTGCAGGACATCGACGCGGCCGAACTCCGCGACTGTGGATTGCACGACATGCCTGGCCGTCTGCTCTTCCGCGAGGTCGCCGCCGAGTGAGATCGCCCGCGCCCCCGTTCGCCGAATCTCGTCGACGATCTCGGCGGCCTTCGCCTCGTCGATATCGACGACCGCGACGGCGGCGCCTTCACGCGCCAATTCACGCGCCGTTGCCGCCCCGATCCCGCCGGCACCCCCGGTGACGATCGCGACCTTTCCGGCAAGTCTGGACATCGAGTTCTCCCAAGGCCGTTTTCGATGACGCTAAAGAAAGCTAGCCTGATTCGATGCCGCGTATTGCGCCAATCCCGATGCAAGATCTCAGCTCACACTCCCGCGAAATCGTGGAGGCCGGCGTCGCGGCCGGGCTCTACGCGACCCCGGTTCCGTTGCAGATCTTCGCGTATCGCAGCGCGCAACTCGAACAGGTCAACATGGCCAGGACCCACCTCGGCGCCGGCACCTTGCTCGGCGGCCGGATCCTGGAGCTGCTGCGCATCCGCAGCGCCCAGCTGGGCGAGTGCGAGCCCTGCAGCCAATCACGCAAGCATGACTCGATCACCGACGAGGATGTCGCGTGCCTGCTCGCCCCAGGCCACGGCGCGCTGACGCCGCAGGAGCAGATGGCCGTCGAATTCATCGACCTGCTCTCCGCTGATCATCACGCGATGGACGACGAGTTCTACAAGCGGCTAGGGGAGCACTTCAGTGCCGCACAGATCGTCGAGCTCGGGTTCACGTGCGCCGGGGTGATGGGACTGCACCGCTTCATCCACACCCTCGACGTCTACGGCAAGTCGACGCCTGTCATCGCCTACTCTCCAGACCAGGTTGATTCCGCGGCGCGTCAGTGAGTACGGCCGCGATCACATCGGGAACGACCCCGAGACCCTGCAAGCAGAAGCGCAGCACGCGCTCACGGATTTCGCTGGGCTTACGCTGGGCCGTCGCCCAGTGCCGTTCGACGTTGGCCCACACCACGCCGTGAATGGACAGCGCTTCGCCCTCGGGATCGATGTCGCCGAATAATCCCAGATCCCTTCCACGCGTGAGTTGTTCGATGAGCGGGCGCAGGATCTCCCGGTAGGCGGGGGCGACGAGCTCGGGTGCGGCGAACATCTGAGTCTGCGCCTCAAGTGACATCTGGCGTAGATCAGAGCGGATCCGCTGGTTGAGGGCGAGGTCCAGCCGCCCGTCGATCCAGGCGGCCACCGCGCGAACCGGCTCAGATTTCGACATCCGCTGCGCAAGCCGCAGCACCTCAGCCCGTGCCATCTCCAGAAACACCGCCGCGACCAGCTGATCCTTGGAGTCGAAGTGGCGGTAGAACGCCCGGGTGCCCAACTGCGTTCTGTTGAGTAGCTGGGCGATCGACAGCGCCTGAACTCCTTCGGTCCGAATAAGTTCGGCCGCGGCGGACAGGATCACCGCATGTATCTGCGGATCGGGTTCGAGCTTTTGGCGCCCACCGGCCCGATCAGGCGGAGGCATCATAGGTGTCGATGTAATCACCAAACGCCTTGTGCACCTGTTCCAGGGTCAACCCATAGTCAGCCAGTTCATAGCTGTGGGTGCCGCGGTGACCGGGCTTGTGTTGGTCTGCCCACTGGCGCACCTTCGCCCGCGCCGAGTCAGTGAACCGGAGGCCGAGCTTTTCGTAGCTGTCGGCAATCGTCTCGATCGGATCGGTTTGCAGAGCGGCAAAAGACACGTCGACGAATCGGTCGTCGCCGAACTCGCTACGGAAGTCCATGGCACGTCGCATGCCTTCGGCCCACCACGCCAGCTGTTCGGCACCGAGTTCTTCAGGCTCCCGTCGGTCGCTGCTCCAGCTACGGACATAGGCGATGAGGCTGCAGACCGACCCCAGAACCTTTGCCGGATCGCGATGGCTCCACAGGAATTTCGCATTCGGGTAAGCCGCGGCGAACGCGTCGAGCGCAAACATGTGCACCGGGGTGCGTAGGTGCCAAAGGTTCGGCTTGCAGTGCCACTGCAGCAGTTTCAACACATCCCGATGAAACGCGTATGTCTCGCGCATATCGCTGTGCAGCATCCACTCCACGTAGCTCGGAACGCGGACGACGCCGTCGAAGTGAAAGGTGCGGAAGCTCATGCCCATCAGGTCCTGGCACTCGGTCGCCGCCTCGGGCTCGGAACTGACCATCGCCTGGAAGTCCGGAAACATCTGCGAGATCATCGCGATGCCTTCTGCGCATTGCGCGATTCGCGGATCGCTGTGCTGGGTGGCCGCCTCCGGCGGTGGGGTCGGCGCCTGAGATTCCCAGGTGCGCAACGACCTGAATTGTGTGTCGGCAGATACCAATTGACTCAGGGCTGTGGTACCTGTGCGCGGCAGACCGAGGACGACGACGGGGCCGTCGACCACCTCATCGGCGATCTCTGGATGCTGTTTGTAGGTCTCCACGATCTTCAGCCGCTGAATCAGGGCGTTGCTGATGGTCGCGTGCTGCATGACCCGGCCGAGATCGTTGAGTTCGGCCTCGGTGTTCAACGCGGCAACCGTCCGGTCGAGACCTTCGCGGTAATAGGGCGAACCGAAATCGTCGAGGCCGGTGGCGGCGCGCGCACCGTCCTCGAGATCGTCAGCGGAAAAGCTCACCGGTAAAACCTTTCGTGTACGGCGCGACGACGGGCTTCGATCACCCTGGCGCGTTCGTCGGACGTGGTCATCGTGGTGTCGACCGGCAACGCAGACAGAACGTCGCCCACCTTCACGACACGCGTGTCTGGTACCGGAGCGGTCTCCGTTCGCACGCAGCGCAAGAGCATTGCCCCATTGCTGTGGCCCGCGGTATCCAGCCAGTTCGCCACGCCCGGATCCGCCGCGGACAGAACGGCGCGGAAGATCCCGTCGGAATCGACGACCGCCTGATGTCCGTTGAGGCTGGACTGATGGCGTCCGTAGTGAATCGTCTCCAACCACGGGTTGCCCAGCGAGATGCTCCAATAGACACCCTCTGGCGGTAGCACCTCGAGGATCAGTGCCTCGTCGGGATCGAGCTCGAATCGTCCAATGACAGGACGGTTTTCGGCGGCGGCACCCATCTCAGTCATGTCCATCGGCGGAATGAAACCGTTGGCCGGCGGCATCGCGCCGAAGTCGAGGAAGAATTTCAGGTTGTCGTAGACGAAATCCCCCAGTGCATGAAGTTGGCGCGAGACCGAGGCATCGAGTTCGACAGATCGTGTCTGTGGCGCCACCTCGTCGCCGATACGCTCGACCCGCAGCGACGCGGGAACCTCGGTGTCCCAGTCGTAGAGGAAGTTTCGTACGGTCAGGGTCGGATGCTCGCCGGTCAGTCGCAGCCAGTTGCGGTCGTGCTCGTCGGCGGACAGGATCGCCTCGAAGCTCCCGTCCGCGTCGACCTCGAGATCGTCGACGAGGCAGTTGAAGGTCGCCGCGATGCCATCCATGATCTGCAGACCGACGTATCGGGCCGTGCCTCGGTTGCCGAAGAGTCGATAGGACTCACCCGACCGCAGGCTCGCATTCAGGTACACGCAGTCCGGGCACTCCAGTCCCCAAGTGACGATGTCGTCCATGCTCGCGCGGTTGACCGCGAGGACCGGATCGGGGTCGACGCGCAGGGCCATGTCGGTGCCGACCGCCAGCAATACCATCAGGTGCCGCATCCCCGACCCGTAGTCGAGGCGGTTCTTGTTGACCGGTGTGGACCTCACGAGTTGCTCGGCCGCGCTCAGGCGCTCCTGTAGGTGCGCCCACGCGTCGGATAGCTCAGGTACCTCGCCGTCCGCGCTGGCTAGCGCCGCTTCCGCGATCGAGTGCGGCAGCCACGCGATCGGGTTCTTCCAGGCTTCTTGGGCCGTTGGTTCGGCTTCGTCGGCCACGTATCCACTCCAGCCTGGGGTACCAACTAATCAATTGAAAATGACGTTTTCAATTGATTAGTTGCTACCACGCAACTGGCGCGAGAGTCAACCAATGGGGCCGTTCCCTCGATCGGGGCAACCGACAACAAGAACTCCCGC
>DASQRI010000706.1:0-2580 GCA_035642975.1 Mycobacterium sp. | reverse complement strand
AAGAAAGCCTGGCCGGGCCCGCCCGGGCCGACGGGCTCGCCGGTGCCGCGAGCGAACACCACCTCGGCGTCCGGACATTGGTCAGCGGCGGCAACCGGAGTTGCGGCAGGAGCGCTGAGCAGGGTCAAAATCATCAACGGTGCGATAGCAACGATGCGCCCGATGGTGCGTCTGGTCATATTTAGATGTTGCCATCCCTTTTGATCCGCCGGACTCGCTGGGGGGAATAGCATCACGGCATGATCGCGTCGCGGCGTGGCGATGCGGCTCTCTGCAGAGCTGCGGCGACACCATGACCCAACCGTCTCTGCTGCAAGCCGACAGCGGCCTGCCACGGGGTGTCCGTGGTGCTGCCGACCCGCGATTCGCCAACGTGGTCCGGCTGTTCGCCGGGCTTTTCCCCGGGCGCCGGTTCGGGGGTGGGACGCTGTGCGTCTACATCGACGGCACGCCGGTCGTCGACGTTTGGACGGGCTGGTCGGACCGGGCCGGCGAGGTGGCGTGGACGGCCGACACCGGCGCGATGGTGTTCTCCGCGACCAAGGGCGTCGCGTCCACGGTGATTCACCGGCTGGTCGATCGGGAGCTGCTGTGCTACGACACCCCGGTCGCCGACTACTGGCCGGAGTTCGGGGCCAACGGCAAGGCCGACATCACCGTCCGCGACGTGCTGCGGCATCGATCCGGGCTGTCGCATCTCAAGGGTGTCAGCAAGACGGAGTTGATGGATCACCGGCTGATGGAGGAACGGCTGGCCGCCGCACCGGTCGATCATCTGCGGGGCGCCCCGGCGTATCACGCACTGACCTATGGTTGGCTGCTGTCCGGTCTGGCCCGGGCGGTCACCGGAACGGGCATGCGAGAGCTGATCCGCACCGAGCTGGCGGCCCCGCTCAACACCGACGGGCTGCACCTCGGTCGCCCGCCGGCCGACGCGCCGACCAAGGTCGCCGAGATCCTGGCCCCGCAGAGCCGCCGGCCCAATCCGCTGTTCGACTTCGTCGCGCCCAGAGTCGCCGGCCTGCCGTTCTCCGGCGCATTCGGTGCGATGTACTTCCCCGGCATCAAATCCTTGATGCAGGGCGATATCCCGTTTCTCGAAGGCGAGGTGCCGGCCGCCAACGGCGTGGTCACCGGGCGCGGGCTGGCCAAGATGTACGCGGCGCTGGCCAACGGCGGCCGCATGGACGGAACGCAGTTCCTCTCCGCGGAGCTGGTGGAAGGCTTGACGGGCCGGCCGCGGGTGACGCCCGACCTGAACATCTTGGTGCCGATGCCGTTTCACCTCGGCTATCACGAATCGCCGATCCCCGGTCTGCTCAAGGGGTTCGGCCACATCGGTCTGGGTGGAACCCTCGGCTGGGCCGACCCGCAGACCGGCAGCGCGTTCGGTTTTGTGCACAACCGGTTGCTGACGCCGATGTTGTTCGACATGGCATCGTTCGCCGGCTTGGCTCGTCCGCTGCGCAATGCCATCACCGCCGCCCGGCACGCTGGTCTCGTCGAGGTGCCGCAGTTCGGCGCGGCCTACGGCAAACAGCGAAAGGCCGTCGCAGGCAGGCGTTAGCGCTTCGCTAGTGATCTTCCAATAGCCGCAGCGGGTGCAGGCCGTCGACCGCTCCGACGAACGGCGGGTGGATGCTGTAGCCCAGCATGCGTCGAATGTCATCGGACACCGTTCGGGCGATCTCGCGTGACACCGACAGGGTGAAGGCCTCCATCGGCCGCAGCCACGGTTGGCAGTATTGCGCGGTGACGGCCAGGCGGTCGCGGGCGGTGGTGTTGGCGCCGCCGCCGTGCCACAGGGTGCCCACGAAGAACACGCACGACCCGGCGGGCATCACGACTGGCAGCGACGGATCGTCTGGGCCCGGCCGCCGCCTGCCCCAGCGGTGGCTGCCCGGATAGAGCACGGTCGCCCCGTTGTCGGCGGTGAAGTCGTCGATCGCCCAGATGGTCGCGGCGGCCAACGGCGCCCTCGGACGCGGAATCGGATAGAAGCCGTCGTCGTGGTGTGCCAGCTGCGCAGCTTCGCCGGGCTGAATGTTGATGGTCTGCAACGCCGAAAGCAGGTAGTTCGCCATCAGCAACCGATCGAGCACCGCCAGCACCCGTGGGTGATCGACCAGCCCATCGCACACCCGCGTGCGGCTCAGCACGCTGTAGATGCGTTGGGTGCGTCGCCCCTCGAACGAGTTGCGACCGGTGTGGCCGAGCCAGGGACGCGCGACGTCGCGGATCTGCCGGCACTGCTCGGCGCTCAGCAGGTTCTCCCAGATGAGGTAGCCGTCGCGATCCAGTGCCGCCATGTCGGCCTCGATGATCGCCGGGTCGACCGAGGCGCCGCCGGTCGAGGTCCACTTGTACCGCTGCGCCAGATCGCCTCTGAGGTCCTCCAGCGTCGTGACGGACTCGTCGTCGATGTTCATCTGCAACCGTCCTTGGCTATGACCACACAGTAAGCCGAGTTCGGCTCGATCAGCCGAGAATCGCCTAACCGCCGCTCCGCATTCAGCACGACGGGCCGCGGCCAGTTATAAAGAACAGCGTGGCCCTCACATTTCAGGACGTCATCCATGC
>DASQRI010000705.1:0-4315 GCA_035642975.1 Mycobacterium sp. | reverse complement strand
CGGGGTCGGTGAACCGGGACAGGCCCTTGATCCGGACCGGAAAGCCGGCCATCCGCTCGGTGAAAGTCTGCAGATGCTGATCGGCCAACAGCGTGGTGGGCACCAGCACCGCGACCTGCTTGCCGTCCTGGACCGCCTTGAACGCCGCCCGGATCGCGATCTCGGTCTTGCCGTAGCCGACGTCGCCGCAGATCACCCGGTCCATCGGCACCGGCTTCTCCATATCCGTCTTGACCTCGGTGATGGCGGTGAGCTGGTCGACGGTTTCGGTGAAGCCGAACGCGTCCTCCATCTCGGCCTGCCACGGGGTGTCCGGGCCGAAAGCGTGGCCCGCCGAGGCTTGCCGCTTGGCATACAGCGACACCAGTTCGCCGGCGATCTCCCGGACCGCTTTGCGGGCCTTCGTCTTGGTGTTGGCCCAGTCACTGCCACCGAGCCGGCTCAGCGCCGGCGCCTGCCCACCGACATACCGCGACAGCTGGTCGAGGGAATCCATTGGCACATAAAGCTTGTCGGTCTCGCTCTGTCCGCGTCTGGTCGATGCGTACTCCAACACCAGGTACTCGCGCCGCGCTCCGCCGACAGTGCGCTCGGTCATCTCCACGAACCGTCCGATGCCGTGCTGGTCGTGGACCACCAGGTCGCCCGCGGTCAATGCCAGTGGGTCGACGGTGTTGCGGCGTTTGGCGGCTAGCCGTTTGCCGTCGGTGGCGGTCATCCGGTTGCCGGTCAGATCGGTCTCGGTGATGATCACCAAGCCAGGCGCCGGCGGGCCCCCGATGATCAAGCCGTCGTGCAGCGGGCCCTTGAGTACCCCGACCACGCCGGGCTTGGGCGTCGCTCCCGGCTCCAACATCGTTGCCGGCGTGTCGGATTCGGCCAGCTGCTCGACCACGCGATGCGCCGTCCCGGTGCCCGGCGCGACCACGGCGGCGTGCCCGCCGGTGGACACGTGCGCGCGCAGCATCGCGAAGATCTCGTCGATGTCGCGCTGATGACCGCGGGCCGACGGCGCGGCGCGGATGTCCAGCTCGATCGCCGACTCATCGGAGAGCTGGGACAGCGTCCACCACGGGTGACCGGTCTGCCGCGCCGCGATCTGTACTTCGTCGAGTTCGCGGAAGCCCGATCCGCCGAGCTGCTCGACGTCGATGGGCGAATCACCGCCGATGGCGGCCACCGACCACGACGCCTCGAGGAATTCGCGCCCGGTTTTGATCAGGTCAGCCGCGCGGGTCCGGACCTTTTCCGGGTCGCAGACCAGCACCGGCGTGTGATCGGTCAGCTGATCGGTGAGCAGCGCCACGTCGTCGGGCCGCAGCACCGGCAGCAGTGCCTCCATGCCGTCGACCGGGATGCCCTCGGCGAGCCTGGCCAGCATGTCGCCGACGCTGCCGGTGCCTCCATGCTCGGGCTGCGGCTGATGCCGGGCCAGCTCGGCCGCCCGCGCCCGCACGTCGTCGGTCAACAACAGCTCCCGGCAGGCGACCGCGACGAGGGTGTCGATGCCGACTTCGGGTATCGAACGCTGATCGGCCACCGAGAACATCCGCATCTCGCTGACCTCGTCGCCCCAGAACTCGACCCGCACCGGGTGCTCGGCGGTCGGGGCGAAGACGTCGAGGATGCCGCCGCGCACGGCGAACTCGCCCCGTCGACCGACCATGTCCACCCGGGTGTAGGCCAACTCGACCAGCCGCGCTATGACGCCCTCGAAGGCCACCTCGTCGCCGACGGCCAGGGTCAGCGGTTCCAGCAGGCTCAGCCGCGGTGCCATCGGCTGCAGCAGCGAGCGGACCGCGGTGACCACCACTTGCACAGGCGGTCCCAGCCGAGCGTCCTGAGGGTGAGCCAGCCGTCGCAACAACAGTAGCCGGGCACCGACGGTGTCGACGCCGGGAGAGAGCCGTTCGTGGGGCAGCGTCTCCCAGGACGGGAACAGCGCGGCCGCGTCACCGAAGACCCCGCGCAGTTCGGCCGTCAGGTCATCGGCTTCGCGGCCGGTGGCGGTGACAACCAGCAACGGACCCTGGCGGGCCAGCGCGCAGGCTACGAACAGCCGTGCGCTGGCCGGGCCGACCAGCGCCAGTTCCTCCGGTCGATCAGCAGCCTGGTCGATGAGTCGCTGCAGCGTCGGCGCTTGCAGCGCCAACTCCACCAGCCCCGCGATCGGGGTAACTACGCATTCCGGCCCCGGTGCGGTCATGATGTCGCCATTGTATGGGTCCGCAAGCGTGTCAATTTCGAGCCCGGCTTCGTCAGGAAACTGTAAGGGCAGCGGAATTCGACGAAAACCGGGCGGACGTTGGAGTCATGACAATGACGTTGCCGGACATCCTGCCTTCCATAGGCTATGCGGCCCCGCCGCGCTTCCACCCGGCGATCTGGCCGCTAACCACCCATTCCGACGAGGAGGGCCGGCTCTGCGTGGGCGACGTGGCCCTCACCGACGTCGCCGACGAGTTCCGCACCCCGACGTTCGTGATCGACGAGGCCGACTTCCGGTCTCGCGCGCGGCGTTACCGCGCGGGGTTACGTCACGCCGAGGTCGTCTACGCCGGCAAGTCGCTGCTGACCGTCGCGGTGGCGCGCTGGGTGCGCGAGGAGGGGCTGGGCCTCGACGTCTGCTCGATCGGCGAGCTGACCACCGCCATCATGGCCGGGGTGCAACCTGCCCGCATCGTCATGCACGGCAACGTGAAGTCGCCCGACGATTTGCGCTCCGCCGTACGTGTCGGGGTCGGGCGGATCGTGCTGGACTCCTGCAGCGAAATCGTCGACCTCGCCGCTGTGGCCGGTGAACGCCAGCGGGTGCTGATCCGGGTGACCCCAGACATCGACATCCACGGCCACCGTGCCGTCACCACCGGGATCAGTGACCAGAAATTCGGGTTCACCCTCGAGGGCGGGCAGGCCGACGATGCGGTAACGCGGGTCCTGGCCCACCGCAACCTCGACCTGATCGGGTTGCATTGTCATATCGGCTCGCAGGTCACCGATGAATCGTTCTACGGCGAGACGATCCGCCGGGTGATCGCCGTGATGGCCGACATCCGGGCCCGGCACGGCGTCATCCTGACTGAGCTGAACATCGGTGGCGGGCATGGGATCCCGTATGTGGCCGGCGATCCAGAGCTCAACATCGACGGGCTGGCCCGGGTCGTCGATGACGCGCTGGACGCGGCGTGCACGGCCGAACGCTTTCCTCGACCGCTCATCGTGGTCGAACCGGGGAGGGCCATCAGCGCCCGGGCCGGTGTCACGCTGTACCGGGTGTGCGCGGTCAAGACGCAACCGGGCGGACGTACCTTCGTCGCCGTCGACGGTGGCATGAGCGACAACCCGCGGGTGTCCTTGTACGGCGCGAAATATACTGTTGCACTTGCTAATCGGCATTCCCTCGGGCCGAGGCAACGGGTCACGGTGGCGGGGCGGCACTGCGAAGCCGGCGACGAGATCGCCCGCGACGTCGAACTGCCGGTCGATCTGCACCCGGGCGACCTGCTGGCGGTGGCCTGCACCGGGGCCTATCACCACAGCATGGCGTCGAACTACAACATGGTCTGCCGGCCACCGCTGGTGGCGGTCGCCGAGGGCCGGGCGCGTGAACTCGTCCGCCGCGAGACGACCGCCGACCTGCTGTCGCGTGACCTCGGCTGAGCGACGACCCGCTGCGGCGCCCGCCGCTATTCGCCCTGCAGGTGCGGGTCGGCTTCCAGGTGGGTAAGGCCGTTCCACATCAGGTTGACCAGATGGGCGGCGACGACTTCCTTCTTGGGTTCGCGGGTGTCGAGCCACCACTGTGCGGTCATCGACACCGAACCGACCAGCGCCTGGGCGTATAGCGGGGCAAGGCCGGAGTCAAGGCCACGGCGGGCGAAGTCGCCGGCCAAGATCGAACTCACCTGGCTGACGGCGTCGTTGAGCAGGCTGGAGTAGGTGCCCGAACTGATCGAGGCCGGCGAGTCGCGGATCAAGATGCGGAATCCGTCGGTGCGTTCTTCGACATAGGTCAGCAGCGCCAGCGCCACCCGTTCGACGCGCACCCTGGACCGGTTGTTGGTCAGCGACGACGTGATGCCGTCCAGCAGCGCAGACATCTCCCGGTCGACGACCACCGCATACAAGCCCTCTTTGCCGCCGAAGTGCTCATAGACGACGGGTTTGGACACGTTGGCGCGAAGCGCGATCTCCTCGATCGAGGTTCCCTCGTAGCCACGCTCGGCGAACAGCGACCGCGCGATGTCGATGAGTTGGTGGCGGCGCTCGCTACCGGTCATTCTGGTGCGAGGCGCCCGCGTTTCCTTGTCTGGCG
>DASQRI010000704.1:0-8678 GCA_035642975.1 Mycobacterium sp. | reverse complement strand
GTCGACGTCGTCGTGCTCGGCAGCGGCGGCGCGGCTCTGACCGCCGCGCTGACCGCCGCCGGCAGTGGTGCTTCGGTGGCGGTCTACGAAAAGGCAGCGACTGTCGGTGGCACCACCGCGGTTTCGGGTGGAGTGGTGTGGATCCCGGCGCATGATCGCTCTCCCGACGGGGAATTGACGGTCGCCGATGCGCTCAGTTATCTGCGCGCGCAATCGTTCGGTTCGATGGACGACGCGCTGGTCGACACTTTCGTGCGGACCGGCCCGACGATGCTCGACTTCGTCGAAGCGCACAGCAGCTTGCGTTTCGAGATCGCCACCGGCTTCCCGGATTACAAACCGGAGTTACCCGGTGGCCGTCCGGGCGGCGGCCGCTCGCTGAGCGCGGCGCCGTTCGACCTGAACGACCTCGGTGACTGGCGCGACCGGATCACGTCGTTTCCCGCGGACTGGTCCAACGTCGGATTCGACGCCGAGACCAGGGCGCGCCTGCACGCGGCGGTCGACGAACAGACGTCCGACCTGTGCGTAGCCGGCACGGCGCTGATCGCCGGACTGCTCGAAGGGTTGCTCGATGCCGGCGTCACGCCGCAGACCAATGCCCGCGCCGAGGAGCTGATTGCCGAGGCCGGCGAGATCGTCGGCGTCCGGATTGCCACGGGTGGCGGCCAGTCGGCAGTCCGTGCCCGTCACGGGGTGATCCTGGGCACCGGCGGCTTCGAATGGGATCCAGTGTTGGTCAACGCTTTTCTGCGTGGCCCGATGCACGGCTCAGTCTCGCCGCCCAACAACACCGGCGACGGACTGCGGATGGCGATGGCACACGGTGCCGACCTGGCCAACATGGGCGAAGCGTGGTGGGTGCCGATCGTGCAGATCCCGGGCGACAGCATCGACGGCCACCAACGCAGCCGCAGCGTTCGGCTGGAACGAACGCGACCACGCAGCATCATCGTCAACCGGGCCGGGAAGCGATTCGTCAACGAGGCATGCGATTACAACTCGATGGCCGGCGCCTTTCACTACCTCGACCCGCGTGACGGCTACGTCAACGACCCGGCCTGGATCGTGTTCGATTCACAACACCTCAAGCGCTACGGGTTTCTGGGTGTCGACCCCGACGGTCCGGTCCCGGCCTGGTTCTGCGAGTCGACGGATCTCGGCGAGCTGGCCGAGAAGACCGGCATCACCATCGACGGGCTCACCCGCACGATCGAGAGCTGGAACCACAACGTCGAAGGCGGTTCAGATCCCGACTTCGGTCGTGGCTCAAGCGCTTACGACGGCTATTGGGGTGACGAACGGGCGACGACGCTGGCAGGCAAGACACTCGGCCCCGTCGATACCGCGCCGTTCTACGCGGTGCCGGTGTCGGTGGGCGCGATGGGGACCAAGGGCGGACCGCGCACCGATCGCGACGGACGCGTCCTACATGTCAGCGGCACACCCATACCGGGTCTGTTCGCCGCCGGCAACGCGATGGGCGGGGTGACCGGACGCGCCTACGGCGGTGCCGGCGGGACCATCGGCCCGGCAATGGTTTTCGGCTTCCGCGCGGGTTACGCCGCGGCGACCGGAAAGTCGATCGACTAACTGAAGGCCTTGGCGATGGCGGCCATGTCGAAGTAATCGCGCCAGGCAGCAATCCGACCGTCGCGTACCTCGAAGACGCCCATCACCGGCAGCGGCACTTCACCGCCGTCCTTGCGGCGCATCACATCGGTGCGTTCGTTCATTACGACAGTGCCGTCGCTGACTTGGCGGTGCACGTTGAAATCGATTCCGTCGACCGCGGCGACGAAACCGGCAATGAATTGCTGGATCGCCTCGCGGCCCTGCACGGGCTCCATCGGGATGTTGTGGTAAACGGCGTCGTCGGTGAAAAAGCCGGCCAACTCCTCCGGGTTGGGCGACGACGACCACAGCTTGCAGAATTCGGTTACCAGCTCATCGGCTGAACGTGTCATGAGTTCATGGAACACCTGAGATCAGCGGTCGGCGAGTGCTTTCGCCAGATCTATTGTGCCGGTTTGGATCGCGGCGACCACTCCGCCGTCGACCAGTAAGTCGGTGCCGGTGATGAACGCGGCCGACGGCCCGAGCAGGAACTCGGTCGCGGCCGCGATGTCCTCAGGTGTGCCCAGGCGCCGAAGACCGGAGTTGTCGACCATGGCTCGCATCACCGCGCCGGATTCACTGCTGAGCTCTAACCGCCCCATCGCCGTAGAGATGACACCGGGGCTGATGGAATTGATTCGGGCGCCGCGTTCGCCCCAGGATCCGGCCGCTGCTGCCACCCGAATTTGGTTGGCCCGCTTGGCGAATGGGTAGGCCATCTGACTGCTGGTGATCTTCGAACATGCTTCCAGGCCCAGCAGTTCCTCGGCGGGCGCGCTGGCCAGCTGCTTCTCGACCGCCGGATCAAGGGCGGGCTGCATGTGGCCGGCCATGCTGGCGATGACGACCCCGGCACCGCCGGGCTGGATCACGCGGCCGAATTCGTCGATGGAGAGCGCGACGCCCAGCAGGTCGACCGCAAGCACCGCCTCCGCGGCCGCCTGTTGCGGCGAGAGCCCTGCAGTGTGCGCAATCGCGGTGACTCGCCCAGCGGCCTGTGCTGTCTCGGCGACCGCGGCCACCGAGCTGCGGGAGGTGACGTCGACTTCTCGGGTCAGCACCCGATGACCGTCGCCAGTCAGGGCATCCGCCGCGGCGTTCAGTCCCGCCACATCGATGTCAGCCAGCACGATCGTCCGTCCGGCTCCGAGGCGGCGGGCAATCGACACCCCCATCCCACCGACACCGATGATGACCAGAACCTCGTCGTTCTGCGATGCCATGAGTCTCCCTGGGCCAGTTGTCGCCGAGGGAACCATAGGTACGCGGCGATATGAGAATATTATTCTCTCAGTTTGAGAGTAAGAGTTGCAAGAAGGGAAACACCAATGCAAATCACCGGTAGTTCAGCGATCGTCGTCGGCGGCGCCGGCGGCCTGGGCGAGGCCACGGTTCGCCGGCTGCACGCCGCGGGAGCCAAGGTGGTCATCGCCGATCTCGCCGACGACAAAGGCAAGGAGCTGGCCGGCGAGCTCGATGCCCGCTATGTGCGGACCGACGCCACCAACACCGACGACGTGCAGGCCGCACTGGCCGAAGCGGAATCGCTTGGTCCGCTGCGTATCTCCGTTGATGCGCACGGCGGTCCGGCCAGTGGCGGCCGACTGGTCGGCAAAGACGGCTCACCGCTGGACTTGGACGGCTTCAAGACGACCATCGACGTCTACCTGACCGGGGTGTTCAACGTACTGAGGTTGGCCGCCGCGGCCATCGCGCGCCAGGAGCCACTCGACGAGGGTTCGCGGGGCGTCATCATCAACACCGCATCGATCGCGGCTTACGAAGGACAAATCGGCCAGCTGCCGTACGCGGCCGCCAAGGGCGGCGTTGTCGGGATGACGCTGGTCGCCGCCCGCGACCTGTCCCCGCTCGGCATCCGCGTGGTCACCATCGCCCCGGGCACCTTCCTGACCCCGGCTTACGGCAAGGCCGGTGACCAGCTGGAGGCGTATTGGGGCCCGCAGGTCCCCTTCCCCAAGCGGATGGGACGGTCCGGCGAATACGGCGCTTTTGTGCAGAGCATCGTCGAAAACGACTACCTCAACGGCGAAGTCATCCGGCTCGACGGCGCGCTGCGCTTCCCGCCGAAATAACGCAGCCCGTTACAGACCCGCCCTGAGCGTCAGTTCTTGCCGGCGTTCAGCTTGGCGACGATCGTCCGGAAGTCCTCGGTCTGGAAGGACTGAGTCTCCGCGGTCAAAGCGAAGTCGATCGTGGCCAGCACCGCCCGCTCGAGATGCACGTTGAGGATGCGCTTGGTGCTCTCGACGGCCTGCTGCGGCAGTTCCAGGATTTTCTTCGCGGCCCTGATCGCCTCAGCCACCGGATCGTCTGCCACGTGGTTGGCCAGGCCGAGTTCGACCGCCCGCTCGGCGGGAATCCGAGCGCCGGTCAGCGCATACTCCTTGGCCAGCAGCAAGCTGATGTGCAGCGGCCAGGTCAGCGGCCCGCCGTCGGCGGCCACCAGGCCCACCTGCACGTGCGGGTCGGCGAGGTAGGCGTCTTTCGCGATGTAGACGATGTCGCTCAACGCGACCAGGCTGCAGCCGAGCCCGACCGCGGGACCGTTGACCGCGGCCACCACCGGAATACGGCAGCGAGCCATGCCCAACACGATCTCGCGCCCGTCGGCGATGGTCTTGGCCCGCAGGTCGGCGTCGCCGGCCAACTCGGCGAGGTAGGCGAAGTCGCCGCCGGCCGAAAAAGCCCGGCCCGCACCGGTTATCACCGCGGCGCGAGCACTGAGGTCGTCGCTCATCCGTTGCCAGATTTTCGCGAGCCCGTGGTGCAGGTCGTCGTTGACCGAGTTCAGCGAATCGGGCCGGTTCAGCGTGATGATCCGCAGCGGCCCGTCGGCCTGAACGTCGATTTCGGTCGGCATGTCATACACGTCAGGCTCCTTCGATGGTCGTGACCCGCTTCACCCGGGCTTCGCCCGCGCTCGCGATCACTCCTACAATCCCAAGATTCGCGAGGCGATGATGTTTTTCTGGATTTGCGATGTGCCACCCATGACGCTTTGCGCGCGGCTGTACAGGTAGGCATGCAGCAGGCCGGGGTCGTCGATGCCGCCCACGGCCAGCGCGGCGTGGCCGACCGACTGCTCGACCCAGGTCATCAACAGCTTGTCCAGCGAACCATCGGAGGTATGCGTGACACCGTCGAGTTGCTCGGACAGCCGCCGACGCACGTGGTGGGTCAGCATCTCGGTTTGCACTGCCGCCCAAGCGAGTTCCTCGCACGCTGGACCTTCGGTGCGCGCGGCCAGCTCACGGACGAGTTTGCCGTAACGGGCGGCGTAACCCAGCGTCGAGGGCTCGCGTTCGTGGCCGACCACCGTCATGGCAAGGGGCCACCCCTCGCCGGGGGCGCCGACCAGATGCTCGACGGGCACCGTTGCACCGTCGAAGAACACCTGGCCGAATTCGGTCGTGACGCCGTTGATCATCTGTAGCGGACGCTGTTGCACGCCAGGCTGTTTCATCGCGATGATGAACGCGGAGATACCGCGGTGGCGTTTGGCGTCCGGGTCGGTGCGGGCCAGCAGCAAACACCAGTCCGCGACGTCGGAGTAACTGGTCCAGATCTTGTGCCCATGGACGACGTAGTTGTCACCCTCGCGGGTGGCGGTCGTCGTCAGCGACGCGAGATCCGAACCGCTGCCGGGCTCGCTGAAGCCCTGGCACCACCGTTCGGTTCCGTTGATCATTCCGGGCAGGAAGCGTTCGCACAGCTCCTTGCTGCCGTGTCGGGTCAGGCCGGAGACCAGGTAGCCGAGACTGGGCCGGGGCGGCGCGCCAGCGCGAGCCAGCTCCTCGTCGAGGATGACGTCGTACACCGGCGGCAATTCCTGGCCGCCGTATTCACGCGGCCAGGACAACCCGAAAAAGCCGCCCTCGTACAGCGCACAATGCCATTCGCCCTGCCTGGCCCAGTACTCGTCACCGGAGCTGGGAAACTCTTTGGCGTGCAACGACAGCCAGGATCTCAGCCGCTCCCGGAAAGCGGCTTCGTCCGGCGAATCACGGAAGTCCAACGTCGATCTCCTCCAGCTTGACGGGCCACAATTCGGTCGATGTCAACGCGCGTCGCAAATAGACGTGCGCAAGGCACTCCCAGGTGTTGCCGATGCCGCCGTGCACCTGGATCGCGGTCTCGCACACGGTTCGCGCGGCGCGCGCGCAGTAGACCTTCGAAATCCGGCCGGCCCGGATCGCCTCGGCCGGTGCCAGCTCGTCGACCGCCCAGGCGGCGTGCCGCAGCACGCTCACCGAGCCCTCGATCAGGGCCAGGCTTTCGGCGAGTAGGTGCGCGATGGCTTGGTAAGAGCCGATCGACTTGCCGTACTGCTCACGGATTTTCGCGTAGTCACATGCCAGGGTATGCGCACCGCGGGCCGCGCCGACCAGGTCCGCCGACGTCGTTGCCAGCGCGAGCGCCAGCCAGCGCTGGGCGGCGTCGGAATCCAGATCGCCCACGGCGGAGGCTGTTCCGGCGACATCTGCGGTGGCTCTGGTCAGGTCCACGGCGACGCGGGCAGCGGCCAGATCGGCGGCCGACACCGTCGCCCCGTCCAACGTCAACGCACGCTGATAGCCCCGCGCGTCGACCGCGCGGCCACCCACTGCGATGGTCGACCGGGTAGCGTCCGCACCGACCTGTCGCGCCAGATCATCGGCCAGCACCGGGCCGAGAAACGGGGCGTCGACCAATCCGCGGCCGAACTCCTCGGCGACGATGGCCACTTCCACGCCGGAGGCCTCATCGGAACGCAGTGATCGCCAGCCCGTCATCTCGATCTGCTTGTCGAGCCTGGCGATTCGATCGTCGTCGGCGAGGTCCTGCACCGACCCCGGTCCGAGGTCGTCGGCGAGTTTGGCGGCGGCGTCGCGCAGTTGTTGTTGTTCAGCTGTCAGACGTACATCCATAGCGCTCCTTGAGAACTCGGCGTAGCACCTTTCCAGAAGGTAGCCGAGGTATTTCGGGCACGAACACCACACGGCTGAGGCGTTTGTACGACGCGAGACGCTCACCCACCCGCGCAGTGAGTTCGGCGGCGTCGACCGGGGCGCGCGTCGCGACGGCCGCGACGACCGACTCGCCGTCGACACCGTCGGGAATGCCGAACACCGCGCAGTCCTCCACGGCGGGGTGACCGTGCAGCACGGCCTCGATTTCGGCGGGCGCGACCTGGAAACCGCGAACCTTGATCATCTCCTTGCACCGGTCGGTGATCCGCAGCCAGCCTCCGGCGTCCAGGTACCCAACGTCGCCGGTGCGATACCAGCCGTCGCACAAGGCATCCCGGGTCGCCTCACACGGAAGATAGCCGGCCATCAGCGACTCCGACCGCGCCTGGACCTCACCGACCTCACCGGTGCCGACCGGCTCGCCGGTCTGCAACGACGCAACCCGCACCTGCACGCCGGGCACCGGCCGCCCGACCGAGTCGAGCCGGGCACCGTCTAGCGGATTGCAGGCGATGACCGGCAGCTCGGTCGTCCCGTACGCGGGAACCCATCCCACCCCGGTGCGCCGGGTGACGGTTTCGGCGACGCTCGCGCTGACCGGCGTTGCGCCCCACATGATGAACCGCAGCGACGAGAGGTCATAAGACTCGAGGCGCGGGTGCGCGGCGATAGCCAAAGCGATTGGCGCAACAGCCATCTCGACGGTGATTCGATCGGACTCGATGTGCGCCAGCATGCAGTCGATGTCGAACCGGCGATGCAGGCGCAGCCAGACGCCGGTCTGCAACGCGGTGACGATGTTGAGCAAGCCGAGGATGTGCGACGGCGGTGTGGCGATCTGGATCCGGTCGTGCGCGGTCAAACCCAGCGCGCCGCGCCAATGCCGCACGGCGGCATGCAATGAGGCGTGGGTGTGCCGGACGGCTTTGGGCAGACCCGTCGTGCCCGAACTGAACGCCAATACCGCATCTGCTTGCGGCGGCGGGGCAGGGCCGGGCTCCGGTCGACCGACAGAAATGGGTTCGTCAAGATGCAGCATCGGCATGAGTTCCGAGAGCACTGTGTGGTCGCCGACGGCGTGGGACGGATTCGTTAACGCCAGCGCGTGTTCCACCTCATGGCGCTTCCACGCCGGGCTGATCAGCACGACGGCCGCGGCCAGTCGCCAGATGGCATGCAGTGCGACGACGAACTCGGGACGGTTGGACGCCATCAACGCCACCCGCGCGCCGGCCGTCACGCCACGCCCGCTCAGGCTCGCCGCCAGGCCGTCAGCCAGCGCGTCGAGCTGCGCCAGGGTGTAGTGCCGGTCCTCGAACACGAGGGCGGTCAGCTCGCGTGGCTGCGACTTGGACGGCGACATGGAGGACGTGGAGGACATTGAGAACATCCTATCGTTTTGAGAGAATAGTATTCTCTGAAGGGAAGAACGCAAGTGTGGAAGGTGCAGGCATGGCGGAACGCCACGTGTTCCAGCAGGCCACGGTGACCCGGATCGTGAAGGAGACCGCCGACACCCGCACCTATGTGCTCGCCGCGCGAGAGCAGCCGTTCTCCTACCGCGCCGGACAGTTCTGCACGTTTCGGGTGAGCGTCGGCGGCGAGGAGCTGTATCGGTCGTATTCGATGTCGAGCGCACCGGAAACCGACACCGAGCTGATGACGACGGTCAAGCGGGTCGCCGGCGGCAAGGTGTCCAACTGGATCGTCGACAACGTGGTCGAGGGTGACGAGCTGACCATGACCAGAGCCGCGGGCACCTTCGTTTTGAGCCCCACCTCGGTGCCGTTGCTGGCCTTCGCCGGCGGTAGCGGTGTCACGCCGATCCTGTCGCTGGCCAAGAGTGCGCTGGCGACGACGGATCGCGCGGTACGGATTCTGTGCGCCGACCGCGACCGGGCCTCAGTGATCTTCGAGGCGGCGATCGACGAGCTGGTCAAGCGGTACCCGGGCCGGCTGTCGGTGGATCGTCATATCGACGTTGAGCAGGGGCTGCTGCATTCGGACACCGTCACGAAGTTCGTCGGCGGCGACACCGACGCCGACTGCTACGTGTGCGGGCCGGAAGGCTTCATGGCTGTGGTGCGCTCC